>CAMFHW010000297.1 GCA_945952175.1 uncultured Phenylobacterium sp.
GCGACCACGCGCTGCTGCTGGGCCTTGATCTGGTCTTCGCCGATGCGCAGGCGCGAGCCGTAGCGGCCGCGGATCCAGCGCTGCCAGCTCTGCTGGGCGCGGATCTGCTGGCGCAGGGTCTCGGGCCCGATCCCCTGGCTGGCCATCTGGGCGAAGAACTGGTCCTTGGTCAGGTTGTTCTGCTTGGCCATCGCCTCGACGTCCTCGTCCACCTCGGTGTCGGAGGCGATGAGGTCGATCTTCTGCTCCTTCTGGACCCGGCGGAGCTCCTGCAGCTGCAGGCGTTCGTCGATCAGGCTGATCAGGGCTTCGCGCTGGAACTGCGGCAGGGTCTCCTGGGTCGGCTGCACGCCCGAGGTGGCGATCAGCAGGCGCATCCGCTGGGCGAGGTCGTAGGTCGAGATGATGTCGTCGTTGACCACGGCGGCGACGGCCTCGGCCAGGCCGCGCGGGGCTTGGGGCGCGGCCTCGGGGGCGGGCGGCGCCGCGGCCTCCTGGGCGAAGGCGGCGGCGGGAAGGGCGCAAACGAGCGCGGCGGCCGCGATCAGGGCGCCGCGCGCCGGAAGGCCCGTGACTTTACGCGCACGCATCATGGCAGAGGCAGTTCCTTGGAAGTTCATCGTCTAGCGCGGCGCCGTCGCACGCGGGGATCGTCCGTTCGGACTGTTGAGCTCAATGGGCATACATGGGTCCGCCCAATGTGGCGAGCGTGAGGCGTATGGCCACCGACTCCGACTTGCCAAGGCGACCGATCACCACATCCTCGCGCCGGTAGATCACGTCGATGCGCGTGCACTCGTCGCGATAGACCACGCCGAGGTCGCGGATGACCCAGGCGTCCTGCTCCAGGTCGCGGTTGCCGTAGGCGGTGACGCCCCAGTGCTTGCTGAGCCAGACCTCGCCGCCGAGGTCGACGTTCTCGACCGGCGTGCCGGAGGTGCCCTGCTTGTCGCGCAGGTAGCGGACATAGCCGGTGGCGCGCTTCAGCGAGACGTTCACCCCCGCTTCCGCCCGCTGGACCGAGAGATCGTCGGCGTCGAGCCGGGTGCGGGCGAAGAAGCTGAGGCCCTTGATGGGCTGGGCGTCGGCCGCGACGATCCAGTCCGACTGGGTCCGCGTCAGGCCGCTATTGGTCGAGAAGACGTTGTTGTCGTCAGCCCGAAAACTGCGTCCGATCAACAGGCTAGCGCGACGACCGTCATCCCAGAGGACGCTGGCGCGGCCGCCCGCATTCACCCGCACGCCATCCTCGGCAAGATCGTAGCCGGGGAATTTGTTGGGGCGGAAGAGGTTGGTCTCGTCGAACTCGAAGGCGACGGAATCCTCGTTCAGATAGACCGGCGCGCCGGTGGAGGAGGTTCCGACCTGGATCTGCTTCGCGTCGGGAGACGCGACGATTTGCACAATCGGTTCAAGGACTACGACCGAATTCTTGAACCGCCTGGCAAAGGGATAGGTGAAGTCGGCGCCGGCCGCGAGCAGGCCGCGCGAGACGCTGCGCGAGCGGCCGGAGACGCCGTCGGCGTCGCCCAGGCTGTAGGCGTCGAGGGGGGCGTTCAGGAACGGCGAGACGCGGATGGCGGGGGCGCTGGTGAAGGTGGCCCGCCAGTCGGCCTCGGCCGTGGCGCGGCGGCTGTCGAGGCCGGGCAGGGTCGGCGAGTCGGGCGATTGGTCGCGGGTGAGCGCCACGGCCGAGCCCAGCAGGCGCAGCCGCCCGCCCAGCACGTTGCCCTGCGGCTCCCAGCGGGCCTCGATGAGCGGCGCCACCACCGGGAAGGTGCGGTTGTTGTCGGTCGGGCGCAGGCCCTGGATCGAGAAGGCGGCGGCCGAGAACCAGGAGCGGTCGTCCTGGCGGGTGGCGTAGACCTGGCTGATCAGGCGCCGATCGTCGGCCACATAGGGGCCGCGGGCCACATAGACGTCGCCGATGTCGTACTTGTCGAACAGCAGCTTGTCGGAGGTGCGCTCGGCGGTGAAGCCCCAGCGCCACTTGTCGTCGATGGCGAAGGCGCCGTTGGCCAGGATGTAGCTGCGCGAGGTGGTGTCGCCGAAGCCGTTGCCCTTGCCGTCGAAGTCCTTGTCGTAGGTGTAGCCGGCCCGCACGTCGATCGCCCCGGAATAGAACCGTTCCCGGAAGCGCAGATTAACGAACGGATTAACTTTCGTGCTAATTTGAGGACTTATCGTCAAATCCGCAGATTTGTTCAGCACCAGGATATAGGGCTGTTCGTAGGATGCCCCGCGGCGGTTCGACAGGCCCAGGCTGGGCGGCAGGAAGCCGGATTTCCGTTCTGCCTGCGGATCGGGATGCCAGAAGACCGGCAGGAACAGCACCGGGGCGCCCAGGATCTGGACCGTGGCGTTGCGGTAGTAGACGAGCTGGTGGGCGTGGTCCTGGACGATCTTGTCGGCCTTGATCGACCAGGAGGGCTTCTTGGGGCTCCCGTCGGCGGCGCAGATGTCGCAGGGCGTGTAGATCGCCCGGTTGAGCTCCTGGATGTTGTCGTTGCGGCGGATCGCGTTGGCGGCGGCGATCTTGACCTCGGGCATCTGGGCCGTGGCCGGATTGCGCAGCGAGAAGCCCTGGGCCGCGCCGGCCTTCATCTGGTCGTCGAGGACGATGTGGTCGGCGTATTCGACGCTCTTGTCGGCGTTGATGATCTGGACGTCGCCCTGGGCGGTGATGACGCCCTTGGCCTCGTCATAGACCAGCTCCTTGGCGCGCAGGGTGCGGCCCTCATAGCGAACCTCGACGCCGCCGCGGGCGGTCGTGGTCTTGGCCTTGTCGTCACGGATGACGAGGTCGGCCTCCATGTACATCTCGCCGGGCTTCAGGCCGTCGCTGGGCGGCGCAGGCCGCGCGGCCACCGGGGCGCCAGGGATCGCGGGCATGACGGCGTGCTTGGGCGTCTGCTTGTCCGCGGCGTGGGCGAGCCCGGTCCAGGACAGGACCACGAGCGCCACGCCGGCCAGCAGGCCGCGCTTCGCCGAGGGTGTACGCCCGCTTGAACTCATGAACTCCCCTCTCGCGGCGACCAAACGGATGCATAGCCGGGTCAGCCAGCGATTCAACCGTCTTCGGTGTAGCAGAGCAGCGTCAGTCCCGACAGCAGGGCGACGACAGGCGGCGCCCAAGCGGCCACGAAGAGCGGAATGATGTCCGCTCCGGCGAGCGCGCCCGAGAACTGGTTGAAGAAGAAGAAGACGAAACCGATGGCGACGCCGGCCCCCGCCAGGCCCGCCAGCCCGCCCAGGCGAACCAGGCGCAGGGAGAAGGCGGCGGCGAGGATCGACATGGCGGCGAACAGCAGGGGCGTGGCCATCAGCTGCTCCAGCCGCAGCCGGTAGCCCGAGGCCGAGAAGCCGGCCTGTTCGGTCTGACGGATCGCGGTGGGCAGGCGCCAGAAGGCGATGGCGTCAGGCGAGGAGAACCGCTCCATGGCCGACTCGGCGTCGATGCTCGAACGGATCGACAGCGAATCGGAGCGCACCGAGCTTTCGCCGGCCGTGGCCTCGCGCACGTCGGTCAGGCGCCAGAAGCCCGGTTCGAGCCGGGCCTCGGCGGCCTCGAGCCGGCGCTTGAACTGCGGCAGGCCGCGGGCGTCCTTCTGGTAGACGAACAGCGAGACGCCGTGCAGCCGCACCCGGCCCTGGAAGGTGTCGCGGGACTTGGCGTGGATGACGATCAGGTTGCGGTCGTCGCCCTGGCGCAGCCAGACCTCCTTGGGCCCGTCGCTGAGATAGGTCTCCATCAGGGCGGCGCGCTGGGTCTCGAAGCGGGCGCTCAGGGTGGCGGCGAGCGGATTGAACACCGTGACCGTGATCGCGCCCACCAGGAAGGCGGCGATGGCCGAGGGCAGGATGAAGCGCCAGGCGGAGATGCCGGCCGCCCGCATGGCGACGAGCTCGCTGCGCCGGTTCAGGCCCACATAGGCGATCATGCCGCCGGCCAGGAAGACCAGGGGGAGCAGGAGGAGCACCAGGGCCGGCGCCTTCAGCAGGGTGAGCTGGAAGAGCTGGCTGACGCTGACGTCGGCGCGAACGCCGACCGAGCGTGACAGGTCGACGAACTGGACCAGCAGGATGACCGAGGTCATCACGGTCAGCGCCGCGCCCAGGCCCACGAAGTTGCGGGCCAGCACATAGCGCTCGAGGCGGCCGAGCCCGATCATGCCGCCCTCGCGGGACCGAGCGCCGGCGGCGTGGCGTTGGGACGGCGGCGGATGTCGATGAAGCGCGAGACCCGCTGGCGGAAGACGCCGCGCAGCGCCCAGGCCGCGCCGCCGAGCGGGACGGCGTACTGCAGGACGTTGAGCGCGACCGAGCTTTCCGAGGCGGCCTCGACCACGAAGCCCAGGATGCGGATCACCGCGGCGATCGACCAGGCGAGTGCGATGCGCCGGCCATAGCCCAGGCGCGAGAAGCCGCCGCCGATGATGGCCCACAGCGCGAAGCACATGAAGGTGAGGTTGTAGAGCGGGGTCGACAGCCGCGCGTGGCCCTCGGCCAGCAGCTTCTTGTGGTTCTTCCGCTCCCAGTCCTGGGTGAGGTCGGGGAACAGGAGCTCGTGCAGATAGCGGTCGGACGGCTTGTAATGGACGAGGTCGGTCGAGTTGACGAAGCCGGTCAGCTCGAAGGGATAGTCGTCGAAGGACAGGTAGTTCAGCACGCCGGTCTTGGAGAACTCCTGGGTGGAGCCCTTGTGCATCATCAGGACAGGCTTGCCGGCGATCTTGGTCATCCGGCCCTGTTCGGCGGTGTAGGTGGTGGCCCCGCCGTCGTTCTTGGTCTGGTGGATGAACAGGTTGTGGATCAGGCCGCCGTTGTCGATGGTCTGGGCGTAGACGGTCAGGCCGGGCGCCGGCTCGGTGAACTCGCCCTCGCGCACCAGGGTGGCGGCGAGATCGGTGCGCACGTCGAACAGCACCTCGCGCATGGCCCGCAGCGCCGCGGGTTGGACCCAGAGGTTCAGGAAGAGCGCGATCACCGCGACGGCGCTGGCCAGCCTCAGGGCCGGCGAGATGACCCGCCAGCGGCTCATGCCGCCCGCGAAGCAGACCACGATCTCCTGGTCGACGTGCAGCCGGTTCAGGGCCACCAGGGCGGCGGCGAAGAGGGCGATGGGCTCGACCATGTTCACGAGCTGCGGCAGGGCCAGCAGGGTCACCTCCAGGAAGATCGTCGCGCTCTGCCGTTGGCTGACGATGATCTCGAGCTGGGTGAGGCTGGTGAGCAGCAAGGCGACCGCCGTGAGCGCGGCCGTGGCGAGCACGGTCGGACCCAGGAGCTGACGGAGCAGGTAGCGGTCGATCAGTCGCATGGTCTGAAGAAAATAGGGGCTCGCAGGCGATTTGGACGCGCCTGAGCGGCGAACCTGCTCTAAACCATGCGTCGCCGCGCCGCACAACCTTGACCACAGCGGGTTGGATGCGCCGCATGAGGGGCGTTGGCCGCGCCCGCGCACAGGTTTGAGAGATCGTGATGCTGATTGAGTTCGTGGCGGGCGACGCCGCGCTTCCGGAAAAGTCCGTGCTGGCGGTGGTGGTGTTCGAGGGCGAGGCCGACAAGACCGAGGGCGGCGCCTATGCCCGCGCCGTCGCGGCGAGCCGTTTCACCGGCGCCAAGGGCCAGGTGCTGGACCTGCCGGGCGCGGAAGCCGCCGACCGCGTGCTGCTGGTCGGCGCCGGCAAGGCCGACGGGTTCGACGAGATGGGCGCCTGTCTCTTATACACATCTCCGAGCCCACGAGACAAGAGGCAATCTCG
>CAMFHW010000298.1 GCA_945952175.1 uncultured Phenylobacterium sp.
CCACATTGATCAGCCACAGGCCGATGAACAGGCCCGCCGAGAGCGCCGCGTTCAGCGCCAGCAGTTGAACGACATCCATCGGCCTCTCCTCGAAGGCGATACGGACGGGCGCGGCGGAAGGATGCCGCTCACGGCGGCATCTGGCGCAGATAGTCCTCGATCAGCGCCACGCCCTCCTTGTGGACCAGCGCGCGGCCGAGCTCCGGCATCATGACGCCGGGCTCCCGGGACTTCATCCGGTAAAGCAGGATCGAGTCCTCCGGCCGGCCGGGCGCGATGTCGAAGCCAAGGTCGCCCGAGCCGCGCCCGGCCGCCACGGGCCGCTTGCGGACGCCGCGCGCCGCTGGCTCGGTCTCCTCCCATTGCAGGAACAGCCCTGAATTGCTCGCATGGCCCTGCGGGTTGTGACAGTGGGCGCAATTGGCGTCGAGATAGGCCCGCGCCCGGGCGTCGACGCTCTCGCCGGCATCGGTCCAAACCGGCGTCCGTGGCGCTTTGGCGAGCGGCGGCGCGCCGGCCAGAAGGCCTGCCCGCGTCCAGTGCGCGAGCTGGTTCTCCGTCCCCGTGACATAGGGGAAGGACCCGTTCAGGTTCCGCGCCTTCGGCCCGATCGGTTCCAGCACGCCGGAGACCGAGTGGCACTCCTTGCACTGGTTCACGTTGGGGACCGCATAATCGAAGCTCAGCGGCTGTCCGTCGGTCCCGGTCACGGAGATCGGCAACCGCGCTCCCGCCCGCTTCAGCACGGCCTCGGTCTGGTCAGCGTTCCACACATAGGTCAGCGCGACCCAGCCGGCCGCCTTGTGGATCAAGAGCCGCGTCTCGATGAACCGCACCCGTTCGGTCGGCCGGCGCAGATCGGCCGGATAGGCGAAGGTCTTCACCAGGGTCGCTCCGACCGGTAGGTCCAGCACGCCCGTCGCCACGTACCGCGCTTGCGTCCCCGGCGGCAGGAAGAGGTAGCGGCTCTTCTCGGCATAGTCGCTGAACAGCGGGGTGTTCAGCGCATAGGGCGTCACCCGCCCATTGGGCCGCCGCCCGCCGGCGTCGGTGAACAGCCGATAGTCTGCCAAGTTCGGCGCAGGCCCCTCCGCCAGCAGCAGGTCCAGCGCCACGGGCGGCTGCGGACGCGCCAGACCCAGCGACAGGGCCGCCAGAACGATGGCGGCGAGCCGCCTCATGCGGCGGGCTTGCCCTGGCCGGCAGGCAACATAACCGCCGGCGGCTCGGCCTGGCCCGGCGCGCCCAGCGTCGGGGTGACGCTAGGCTTGGCGGTGTCCAGCGCCCCGGCGCTCGCCAGGTTGAGGTTCAGCACCGGCCCGTCCTTGATCCACAGCTTGACGTCGGACGTCACGCCCCCGGCGCTTTTCACCCCGTCCCACATGATTTGCGGCGCCGGGTTCATGCCGCTGGGCAGCGCCAGCCCGCCGGGCAGGCTCGGCGCCCAGGCGTTTTTCCCGAGCTTGTTGTCCCGGATGACGATGTCGCGGGGCAGCGGATTGTAGGTCTTGTCGCTGAACGGGAAGGCATAGGCGAACACCAGCACCCCGGCCGCCTTGTTGCCGTCGATCACGTTATCGAACACGTGCACGTCGCGGTTGGCCATCAGCATGACGCCCGACCCGGTCGGCACATTGGCGACGATATTGCCCTTGGGCGCGAAGTTCGGCGTGTCGTTGTCGACGATCTTGTTGTGGAACACCCGGGTCGAATGGCCGCCCATCTGCGGCAGGCCCGGCAGGTCGAACACCAGCACCCCGCCCGCATTGTGGGTCGAGACGTTGTCGTGCACGTCGGCGTTCATCGAGTTCTCGATCTCGATGCCGGCCACGTTGAACTCGGCGCGGCTGTTCCTGACCACGATGTTCTTCGACTGACCCACATAGATCCCGGCGTCGGACGCGCCGCGCACCGTCACCCCGTCGATCAGCACATTGGTCGAGGAGACCGGATAGACCCCGTAGGCGCCGTTGGTCTCCTTCGGCCCGCCGGTCCACTCCACGGTCAGGTCGATGAAGCTGATCCGGTCCACGCCCTTGGACTTGATCCCGTCGCCGCGGGTGTCCTGCATGGTCAGGCCCCGCACCGTCACCCCGTTCGAGGTGATCAGCAGGCCTTCGCCCGCCGCCTTCTGGCCCGCGAACGACAGGAAGGTCTTGTCCTGGCCGGCGCCGGTCACGGTCACCCCCGCCACGTCCAGCGACAGCCCGTCGGCGAAGGCGAACTTGCCGGGGCCGATCGCCACCGTATCGCCCGGCTTGGCGTCGATCAGGGCCGTCTGCAGCCGCTCCTGCGCGTCAGGTCCGGCGGCCACTGCCAGGGTCTTGCCCTGCGCCGCGCCGGCGGCCAGGCATGCAGCGATGGTGATGGCGTAGGCTCGCATCGTGTCCTCCCCAAGCCGTCTTCAGCGGCTATCCACGGCCAGGATGCTCGTGTTACCGCGGGTAAGACAATCCCAGGCCTGATCAAGCGCATGTCCGACAATCTGTACGAGCTCCTGGCCTCCCGCTTCCCGGCCGACCGCGGCAAACCCTGCTTCCTGATGAGCGATGGCGGCGAGGTCAGCTACGGCCAGCTTGAAGAGGCTGTCGCCCGTACCGCGGGCCTGCTCGTCTCGCGGGGCGTGGTCCCGGGCGATCGCGTGGCCATGCAGGTGGAGAAGAGCTGGCCGGCCGTCGCCATCTATCTGGCGACCCTGAAGGCGGGCGCGGTTTTCCTGCCGTTGAACAACGCCTACACGCCTTCCGAGATCGAGTATTTCCTGGGCGACGCCGAGCCACGCCTGTTCATCCAGGACGCCCCGGCCTTCGTTGGAGAGGCGGCGGACGCCAAGCCGCTCGCCGCGCCAGTCGCCCGCTCCGCCGACGATCTCGCCTCGATCATCTACACCTCCGGCACCACCGGCCGTTCCAAGGGCGCCATGCTCAGCCACGGCAATCTGGCGGCCAACGCGCTCGCCCTGCACGAGGCCTGGGGCTTCACGCCGGACGACGTCCTGCTGCACGCCCTGCCGATCTTCCACGTCCACGGCCTGTTCGTGGCTCTGCACTGCGCCTTCCTGTCCGGCGCGCCGATGGTGTGGCTGCCCAAGTTCGACGACGCCCATGTCCTGGCTGGCTTGGCGCGCTCGACGGTCATGATGGGCGTGCCGACCTTCTACACCCGCCTGCTGGCCAATCCGGGCTTCACCCGCGAGTCAGCCGCTCATATGCGTCTGTTCGTCTGCGGCTCCGCGCCCTTGCTGCCGACCACCTTCGCCGAGTTCGAGGCCCGCGCCGGCATGCGCATTCTCGAGCGCTACGGCATGAGCGAGGCGGTGATCATCACCACCAATCCCCTGGACGGCGAGCGCATCGCCGGCTCCGTCGGCTATCCGCTGCCCGGCGTCGACCTGCGGATCGGCGGCGGCGATGAGACCGGCGTCATCGAGATCAAGGGCCCCAGCGTCTTCGGCGGCTACTGGCGCATGCCGGAGAAGACCGCCGACGGCTACTTCATCACCGGCGATGTCGGCCGCCGCGACCCGGACGGCCGGGTCTGGATCAGCGGCCGGGCCAAGGACCTGATCATCTCCGGCGGCTACAACGTCTATCCCAAGGAGATCGAGCTGATCCTCGACGAGATGGAAGGCGTGGCTGAGAGCGCGGTGATCGGCGTCCCGCATCCGGACTTCGGGGAGGCCGTCTGCGCGGTGGTGATGGGGCAGGGGGACGAGGCGGCCATGATCGCCATGGCCCGCCAGAACCTCGCCGCCTTCAAGGCGCCGAAGCGCATCTTCTTCGTCGAAGACCTGCCCCGCAACGCCATGGGCAAGGTCCAGAAGAACCTGCTGCGCCAGCGCTACGCCGACACCTTCGTCTAGTAAGTATGCTTGTTGGTGTCCGGCAATCCCAGGATGCGCTTCGAGATGATGTTGTTCTGGATCTCGTAGGATCCGCCCGCGATCGTGCTCGACTTGATCCGCAGATAGGCCCGCTGGGCGGCGCGCTCGTCTGCGGTGAAGTCCTCGCCGCCCCAGCCCAGGCCCTGCTGGCCCATGGCCTCGACCATCAACTCGCAGTGGTCGGTGCCGATCTTCGAATTGGCGTTCTTCATGATCGAGGTCGCCGCGCTCGGCCCGTTGGCGCTCTTACCCTCCAGCGCAACCCTTTGAATCGTCAGGGCATAGGCCTTGGCGTCCATGTCGTGCTGGGTCAGCCGGGTCCGGAAGTCGCTGTTCGCCAGCCGCCCGGTCTCGTCGAGTCCGAAGTATTTCTTGGCTGTCTCGCGGACGACCCTCGGATCGTGCCGCGGCCGCCCGTCACCACCGCCTGACAGCCCGTTCCGCTCGTGCTGCAGGAGCCGTTTGCCTACGGTCCAGCCGCCGTTCAGCGGCCCGACCAGGTTCTCCTTCGGCACTTTCACGTCGGTGAAGAAGGTCTCGCAGAACGGGGACGACCCCGAGATCAGCAGGATCGGCCGCGGCTCGACCCCCGGCGTCTTCATGTCGATCAGCAGGAAGCTGATCCCCTCATGCTTCTTGGTCGGATCCGTCCGCGTCAGGCAGAAGCACCAGTCGGCGTACTGAGCGCCAGAAGTCCAAATTTTTGAACCATTTACGAGAAAATAATCACCTTTGTCCTCAGCCTTGGTCTGCAGGCTGGCGAGGTCGGAGCCCGAGCCCGGCTCGGAATAGCCCTGGCACCAGCGCAGCTCGCCGCGGACGATCGGGGGAATGTGCCGCTGCTTCTGGGCCTCGGTGCCGTATTCCAGCAGGGTGGGGCCGAACATCATCACGCCCATGCCGCCGATCGGGTTCCAGGCCCCGATCTTCGCCATCTCCTCGCGCAGCACGCGCGCCTCGGCCGGCGACAGGCCACCACCGCCATACTGGGCCGGCCAGGTGGGGACGCCCCAGCCCTTTGCCCCCATCCGCTCCTTCCAGAGCTTGTAGTCGCCTTCCACCGGCACAGGGGCCTCGGAATTGGCGATGTCGGTTCGCCCCTTCATCGAGGGCGGGAAGTTCCCTTCGAGCCAAGTCCGCGCCTCCGCGCGAAAGGCTTCAAGCTCGGTCGCTCCGAAATCGGCCATGTTTCCTCCGCCGGCCCGCTGTCGGGCCCATGTCCCTGCTGGCTTCTTGCGTCCGGTATGAGAGAACCGGCCACGAGCGAAGTCAACGCGGGGAGCGCGCCATGATCATCATCGACCGGGACGAGGTGCGCGAGCGCCTGACCTACGAGGTCTGCATCCCGATCGTGCGCGACGCCATGATCGCCTTGTCGGCCGGCGAGACCCGCCAACTCCTTCGATCGATCATCCCTCTGGCCGAGGGCCGGATGTTCGGGGTCATGCCGGGCGCGCTTGGCGAACGCGCGCCGTTCGGGGCCAAGCTGATCAGTGTGTTTCCCGAGAACTTCGCCAAGGGCGTCCAGTCGCATCAGGGCCTGGTCCTGCTGTTCGATCCGCAGAGCGGCGCGCCGGTCTGCGTGGCCCATGCGGGCGAGGTCACGGCGATCCGCACCGCCGCCGCCAGCGCCGTCGCCACCGACGCCCTGGCCCGGCCGGACGCCCGGCGCCTGGCGATCCTGGGCTATGGCGAGCAGGGCGAGACCCACCTGCGCGCCATCCGCCATGTCCGGCCCATCGAGGCGGTGACCGTCTGGGGCCGCTCGCCCGAGCGCGCCCAGGCTTTCGCCGATCACATGGGGAAGGAGACCGGCCTGCCGGTGGTCGCCACAGCCAGCGCCCGCGAGGCCGTGGCCGAGGCCGACAT
>CAMFHW010000299.1 GCA_945952175.1 uncultured Phenylobacterium sp.
GTGTTCGATATTCACTTCCTGTCGCGCGATGAGGGGCACGTCGATCACATGACGGCCAAGATCAAGTATGCGCTCGTCATCACCATCGAAGCGCCGCGTCACCGCGACTTTTACGACCTGGTCGTCCGCAAATACCGCAACGTCCTAGAGCCGATGCTGCCGATTCAAGTGCCGATACAAGTTCAAGGCTAGATGGGCCCACCGACGTCACGCGGAGCTGATCAACCCGCAAGCGGACTCCGCTGTCGTCCGTTCAGAGCCCTACGCAGACTCCCGCCCCCTAACTCCCCGTCGACGTATATTTCCCCACGCCCACCCGCCACGCCACGAAGCTCGCCGCCAGGAACGCGAAGCCTGCCGCGGGCGTCAGCGGCAGGAGCCACCCCGGCGCGCCGGCCGGGTCGGGTCGGCCGAGGATGACGAGGACCGGGAAGTAGGCGACGCAGGCGAGCGGCACGACATAGGTCAGGAAGTCGCGGAACCAGTCGGGATAGAGGCTCATCGGGTACTGGGCGGCCTGGATGCCGCCATAGGTCAGGGCGTTGACCGCCTCCAGGCTCTCGACGGTCCAGAAGGCGAGGACGGCCTGGAGGACGAGGAGGCCGAAGAACAGGGCCACCGCGCCGCTGACGGTCCAGGCGGCCAGCGCGATGTTCTGGGCGGTCCAGTGCAGGGGCAGGGTGGTGGTGGCGATGACGATCAGCACGATGCCCTGCAGCAGGCGGCCGAAGCGGGTGAGGCGGAACTCGTAGCCGATCAGCTGGAGGGTGGCGGAGCGCGGCCGCAGCAGGATGCGGTCGAAGGCGCCGGTGCGCACGAAGTCCGTGCCGAACACGTCGAAGCCGCGGGAGATGAAGTCGGCGATCGTGAAGCTGATGTTCACCAGGCCGAAGAAGAGCGCGATCTCGCCGATCGCCCAGCCCTTCACCGCGCCGAAGCGGTCGTAGAGCAGCCAGATCGCCAGGACGTCGATGATGTTGGTGAGGAACTGGCCGAGGCCGAGCAGGATGGTCGAGCCGGGATAGGCGAGCTGGCCCTTGAACGAGGCGCGGGCGTAGCTGGCGAGCAGGGCGAGCGCGTTCAGCATGGTCAGCCGCCCTGCACTTCGAGCTTGCGCATGACGCGCTCCAGCCAGAGGTGGCCGAGCCAGATCAGCACGATGCTCCAGACGAGCTGCAGGCCCATGCCGGTCCAGGCCATGACGCCGGTCAGGCCGCCGAAATAGATGCGGCAGGGGATGTCGAAGACGCCCGCGAAGGGCTGGATCAGCATGGCCGTGCGCGCCCAGTCGGGGAACAGGGCCAGTGGCACGAGGTTGCCGCTGAACAGGGTGACGAGCGGCATGGTCAGGATCTGCAGGCCGCGGCCGTTCAGGGTGGCGGCGACGAGGATGTTGGTCAGCATGACCATCGACGCCGACAGGAGGAGCGCCAGCGCCGTGGAGATCAGGCAAAGCGCGCCCTGGACGGCGTTGGCCGGTCCCTTCCAGGCCCAGTCGGAGAGGCCGATCAGCGGCAGGAAGACCGCGGCGAAGGCGGCCATCATCAGGGCGCGGGGGATGGCGCGGGCGAGCATCCAGCCGAGCGCGCGGACGTACCACAGGGCGTAGGCGTCGATCGGGCGCAGGCGGTCGTAGGCGACGCCGCCGGTGCGGACGCTGGCGACGATGTCGGGGTCGGGCGCCCAGGGCAGCAGCGCCAGCAGGGCCTGGGCGAGCCAGGTGTAGGTGATGGTCTGGCTGAGCGTGATCGGGGCCGCGCCCGCGCCGCTCGCATAGAAGGCGGCGTAGACCATGGACTTCACCCCGCCGAACCAGGCCTGGGTGACGAAGCCCGCGAAAGCGGCGGCGCGATACTGCAGCACCAGCAGGAAGCGGGCGGAGAAGGCCGACAGATAGGGGCGCGCGAAATCCGTCATGACGAAATTGCTCCCCTGTTGGGGGAGCTGTCAGTCGCTAGCAGCGACTGACTGAGGGGGCTGAAGCCCACGGGTTGGCGCGTTGGAGCCCCCTCCGTCCCGGCGCGCTGCGCCGGTCCACCTCCCCCAACGGGGGAGGAATTTCGCGCGAGCGCCATCATGCTTCCGCCGCGCCGTGCAGGTCGTAGAAGCGGGCGATCACCTCTTCGATGGCGGGCTGCTCGACGTGGATGTCCTCGACGGCGTGGCCGGCGGTGATGGCGGCGATCAGGGCCGGGGCGCCGATGGCGCGCGGATCGAAGGCGAGCTCCAGGGACCGGCCCTCGCGGGACCGGACGGTGACGCCGGGCAGGGCGAGATCGGGCGCGTCGCCGGCGAAGTCGACGAACAGCCGCCGCTCGGCCAGGACGTTGGCGCGCAGCGCCTCGAACGGGCTGTCGGCCAGGACCCGGCCATGACCGATGACGATCACCCGCTCGGCCAGGGCCTCGATGTCGTGCATGTCGTGGGTGGTGAGCAGGACCGTGACGCCGGTCTCGCGGTTCAGCCGCTTCACGAACTCGCGCACCGCCAGCTTGGAAGGGGCGTCGAGGCCGATGGTCGGCTCGTCGAGGAAGAGGATCGCCGGCTCGTGCAGCATGGCGGCGGCGATCTCGGCGCGCATGCGCTGGCCGAGCGAAAGCTGGCGGACCGGCTGGTCGAGCAGCTTCTCCAGGCGGAGCATGGCGACCAGCTCGTCGCGGGTCTTGCGGTAGCGGATCGGGTCGACGCGGTAGATGTCGCGCAGCAGGTCGAAGCCGTCGGCGACCGGCAGGTCCCACCAGAGCTGGGTGCGCTGGCCGAACACTACGCCGATGCGGCCCACGTGGCGGACCCGGTCGCGCCAGGGGACCAGGCCGTCGACCTCCACCCGCCCGCCGTCGGGGCGCAGGATGCCGGAGAGGATCTTGATGGTGGTCGACTTGCCGGCGCCGTTCGGGCCGATGAAGCCCAGCAGCTCGCCACGCTCCAGGCTGAAGGACACGCCCTGCAGCGCGTCGACCGTGCGCCACCGAGGACGCATGAGTCCGCGCAGCGCCCCCAGCACGCCGGGGTCGCGTTCGGCCACGCGATAGGTCTTGGCCAGGTCCTGAACCAGGATCTGGGGCATGGGAGCGCCGCTGCGATGTCAAAGAGGAGGGCGGACCCTATGAGGCCGCAGCGGCGCGGTCAATGCTGGCGCTTCAGCCCTCGAGGGTGGCGTCCAGGGTGATCTCGGCGTTGAGGACGCGGGAGACGGGGCAGTTCTTCTCGGCGACGCCGGCGAGCTCGTCGAACTTGGCCTTGTCGAGGCCGGGCACCCTGGCGTGCAGGGTAAGCGCCGACCGCTCGATCTTGAAGCCGCCGTCGGCCTGGACCAGCGAAACCGCGGCCTCGGTCTTGAGCTCTTCGGGCGTGAAGCCGGCGGTCTGGAGCTGGAAGGCGAGCGCCATCGTGAAACAGCCGGCATGGGCCGCGGCGATCAGTTCCTCCGGGTTGGTGCCCGGCTCGGACTCGAACCGGGTCTTGAAGGAGTAGGGGGTCTGGGACAGGACCCCGGAGTCGGTGGTGAGGTCGCCGGTTCCATCTCGGCCGGTCCCGCGCCAGACGGCGTGCGCTTTGCGGATCATCAGTCCTGCTCCTTCGTGGGTGGAAGGGCAGTCTAGCGCGGGGCGGCTGCTAGGCGCGAGCCGGAGCGCGGCCGTTCATCTCGTCGCCGGCGTCCTTGGGCAGGCGGACATAGAAGGCGAGCGAGATGAAGGTGATCGCGCCGATGACCATGAAGGCCGGCGAGATGGTGGCCGGCGTCATGTGGTGCTGGCCCTGCATCACCATGAAGAAATGCAGCAGCATGGCGGCGAGGCCGATGCCGATGGACTGGGTGAGCTGCTGGGCCATCGAGGACATGGTGGAGGCGCGGCTCATCTGGCCCTGATCGACGTCGGCATAGGTCAGGCCGTTCAGGCTGGTGAACTGCAGGGAGCGGAAGAAGCCGCCGACCAGCAGGATGGCCATGATCATCACGTGCGGCGTCTGGGGCTTGAAGAGACCGTAGGCGATGAAGGTGACGCCGGTGATCACGGCATTGACGGTCAGAACGCTGCGGAAGCCGAAGCGGCGCAGGATGGGCGGGGCGGTGGTCTTCATGATCAGGGCGCCGGCGGCGCTCATGAAGGTGAGCAGGCCGGCCTGGAACGGGCTCATGCCGAAGCCGATCTGCAGCAGCATGGCGAGCATGAAGGGCGTCGCGCCCATGGCCAGCCGCATGAAGCCGCCGCCGACCACCGAGGCGGTGAAGGTCTGGATCCGGAACAGGCTGAGGTCGAGGATCGCGCCGGGATTGTCGGTGGCGTAGCGCCAGTAGACGCCGAGCGCTCCGAGGCCGACGGCGAACAGTCCGGCCACGGCGAGCGGCGGAATGGCGGAGCGCCCGAGGTTCTCGAACCCGAAGATCAGGGCCGCCAGGCCGACGCCGGTCAGGAAGATGCCCGGCCAGTCGATCGGCGCCACGTCCTGCTCGGCGACGTTGGGGACGTAGCGGATCACCAGCAGAACCCCGACCACGGCGATCGGCAGATTCATGAAGAAGATCCAGCGCCAGTCGGCGAAGGTGACGATGGCGCCTCCGATAACCGGCCCAACGACCGGGCCCAGCAGGGCGGGCATGGTGAGGACCGACATGGCGCCGACCAGCTCGCTCTTGGGCGTGGTGCGCAGGAGCACGAGGCGGCCGACCGGGGTCATCATCGCCCCGGCGGCGCCCTGGCAGATTCGGGCGACGACCAGCCAGGTCAGGCTGTGGGCGAAGCCGCAGGCGGCGGACGACAGGGCGTAGAGCACCATGGCGGCGACGAAGACTCGCTTGGCGCCCAGCTTGTCGGCCGCCCAGCCGCTGATCGGCAGGAAGACCGCCGAGGCCAGCAGGTACATGGTGATGGCGAGGTTCAGCCGCAGCGGGTCCTCGTGCAGGGCGCGGGCCATGGTCGGCAGGGCGTTGGACAGCACCGTGGCGTTCAGGGTCTGCATCAGCAGGGCCGAGCCGATGATGGCCGGCACCAGCCAGCCGCGGACCACAGTCTCGCGGTTTTCGACGGCCTGGACCTCGACGGGCGGGGACTTCAGGGTCGTGTCGCTCATGCCTCGATACTCAGCAGTTGGAGCAGGGGCTGGGCGGCGGCGGCGAGGCGGTCTCGGTCGGTCGGCGGCAGCTTGGCGAGGCGGGCGGAGAGCCAGTCGTTGCGCAGACGGCGGATTTCCTCCAACCGGGCCTCGCCGGCCGGGGTCACCGCGAGGCCGGACCGGCGACCGTCGTCGGCGTGGCCGGCGCGGGCGATCCAGCCGGCCGCCTCCAGACGCTTGATGTGGCCGCTCATGGTGGGGCGGGACAGCTGCTCGGCGTCGGCGAGATCGCAGACCCCGATGCCCGGATTGCGCTTGATGTGGCCAAGGATAAGGGCCTCGAGGGCGGAGACGCCGACCTTCTGGGCCTCCTGCCGCAGCCGGCGGGTGACGCGCAGCAGGGCGGGGCGAAGGGTCTCGGCGAGGACGATCGGATCGGCGGGGTCCGCGAGGGCGGCCTGGGGCATTCTATCTTATCTTCAAATAAGTATTTGCTTGCTAGTATAGGCTATTGCGAGCTGACCTTTCCAGATGTGGTTCACTTACTGCTTCAACACGCATAAATGATGACTTATTTCGATTGCAGTAGTCAATAAGCTATCCAGGCATGAATTTGACTGAACCTGAAGAACAGAATAAGATCAAACTGCTAATGCAACAAAAAAGACAGCAA
>CAMFHW010000300.1 GCA_945952175.1 uncultured Phenylobacterium sp.
GCTGGCGACCAGTTCACGCTCTATAAGGTGTCCACGCCCTCCACGAGCTTCGTCTGGTCCACGGCCGGCCTGGTGAACAAGAAGGGCATCGAGCATGACGTCTCGCACATCGCCTTCTGGGGCGCCGAACCGGGCACACCCGGCGGCGGCGTTCCCGAACCGGCCACCTGGGCCATGATGATCGCGGGCTTCGGCGCGGTCGGCGCTGTCCTGCGCCGTCGCAAGGTGGCGTTCGCCGCCTAAGCGACCGCATCGGTCTGAAAATCGAAGGGCTCGCGTTCCCCCAGCGCGGGCCCTTTTGTTTGTCCTAGTTCCCGGCCTTGCCCACCGGCGGCAACGGGCGGTCGTAGAGGTAATGGCCCAGCCAGGCGTCGACCTCGGAATAGAACTTGCGGCTGTCCTCGGGCTTGGTGATCCAGTGCCAGGCGTCCGGCCACACCAGGAGCCGGCTCGGCACCTTCTGGTGCTGCAGCACGGCCCAGTTCTCCAGGGTGTTGCCCAGCGGCACCCGATAGTCGCGCTCGCCGATCGACAGCAGCATCGGCGTCTTCCACTGCGCGCCATAGGTGATCGGGCTCTGGTCCTTCCAGATCGGATTGCCCTCCCAGGGCGGGCCGCCATTGGTCAGCTCGCGGCCATAGATGCCGTCGCTTTCGCCCCACTGGGTGGTCAGGTCCACCTCGCCGGCGTGGCTGACCAGGCACCTGTAGCGGGTGGTCGTCGCCTCCAGCCAGTTGGTCAGGTGGCCGCCATAGCTGGCGCCGCCGGCGCACATCCGGCTCGCGTCGATGAACGGATAGCGCTTCAGCGCCTCGTCCACGGCCTCGCCGATCTCCTGGCCCGGGCCCTTCAGCGGATCGAGCTTGATCGACTGGGCGAATTTCTCGCCGTAGCCGGTCGAGCCCGTATAGTCGGTCATCAACACCACATAGCCGCCGGCCGCCAGCAGGTGGTAGTTCCAGCGCAGGCCGATCTGGTCGGCTTTGGTGCTGGCCGGCCCGCCGTGGATCAGCACGAACAGTGGGTATTTCTTCGCCGGATCGAAGCCAGGCGGCGTCACCACCATGCTGTGCAACGGCCGGCCGCGCGAGCTGGTGAAGGTGAAGTGCTGCGGGGTCGACCAATCGATCCCAGCGGCCGCGGCGGTGTTGATCTCGGTCAGGTTCACGTGGCGCTTGGCGCCCGGTTCGATCCGCACGACCTCGGCCGGATTGACCGCGCTGCCCCAGGTCCCGATCAGGGTCCCGGCCTTCTCGGCGACCGCCAGGTTGGTGTAGCCGCCGGTCCTGGGCGCGATGACCAGCTCCGGCTTCCCGCCGCTCGCCGCAGCCTTGTACAGGTTCTCCATCCCGGCCTCGGGGACCAGGATCCACACGGTCTTGCCGTCGGGGCTCAGCGCGAACTTCGCCGGCTCGCGGTCGAAATCCCTGGCCACCAGGCTGTGGGCCCCGCCGCCCGGCCAGGCCATCCGCGACAGCCGCGGCAGGTGGTAGATCTCCCCATCCTGCGGCGCGTAGTTGAAATAGAGCTGCTTGCCGTCGGGGCTGAAGGTCAGCTGGTCGTAGTCGCCGACCACCGGGCTCGCGGCCGTGGGCTCCCCGCCCGCCGCGGGCGTCCGATAGAGCTGGTAGCCCACGTGCGAATAGGCCGCTGTCCAGCGCGCGGTGGTGGCGACGAACACCACCTCCTTGCCGTCCGGACTCCAGACCGGCGACAGCGATACGCTGGTCTCGCCCTCCACCCCGCCGAAGCCCGGCGTGGCCGCGAGCTTCGTGCTCGCCAGGATGTCCTTCGGCTTCGCGCCGGGCTCCAGCCCCTGGACGATCAGGGTCGGCTGCCTGTCGTCCAGCCACTCGTTCCAATAGCGGATCGGGAAGTGGTCGTAGGCGCGCAGATTGTACTTCAGCGCCTTCTTGTAGGCGGCCGCCTTCTTGTTGGCCGCGTCGTCGCCGGCGCCCGGGAACACCGAGCTCTCATAGAGGATCGCCTGGCCGTCGGGCCGCCACTGCGGGTGGGTCGCCCCGGTCGACAGCTCGCTCACCCGCCGCGCCTCGCCGCCGCCGGCCACGTCCAGCACATAGATCTGCGCGGCCTCGTCGCCCTCGCGCTTGGCCGAGAAGGCGAGCTGCCGGCTGTCGGGCGACCAGACCGGATCGGACTCCGCGCCCTTGGTGTTGGTCAGCCGCCGCGCCGCCGCGCCGCCGGCCGCCGGCACGATCCACAGGTCGCTCACCGCCTTGTCGGCCTCGTAGGAGGGCTCGGTCAGCGAATAGACCACCCACTTGCCGTCCGGGCTCACGATCGGCGTCCCGACCCGCTTCATCATCCAGAGCGCGGCGTGGGTGATGGGCGTCTTGGCCTGCGCCGCCGCCATCTGCGGCGCGGTCAGGCAGGTGGCCGCGGCCAGCGCCGCGGCGAGGGTGAGCTTGATCGTCATCGGAAATCCCCGGCTGTAACGCGGGTGACACTAGCTAGGGATTCGACCTGAGTCCCGGCCGCGCCTGCCCTGCCGGCTCACGCGCCTGACTTGTGCGCGGAACGACGTCTGCGCGCACCAGATGCGCGCCAGCGTGGCGCCGCATGCCGCGATGCGCGAGGAAAGGGTGGCGTCCTGCGCGACAGATGATCATGCTCGGCGGACATTCACCCGAAGAGGCTTCATCATGCTTGTTGTCGCCGCCGCTGGCCTGTCGCTTTTGATCCAGACTGCACCCTCCACCGCCGCCGGGCCTTCGGCGACGGGCGTGCCCTCGACGACCGCGGCGCCGTTGACCTTCGAACAGCAGCAGAAGGTCAAGATGAAGTGCGAGAAGATCGTCCAGCTCGGCTCGCGCATGCCGGTGCGCGTGTGCCGCACCCCCGAGCAGATCAAGCAGTCCCAGGCCGACGCCCGCGACACCACCGTCGACTTCCAGAAGATCAATCCCGAGCAGCTGTCGAAATAGTCAGGCGGGGACCATCACCCCGAAGCGGGTGAGCCCGGAGAACATCAGCCTCAGATGCGCGATGTTCTCTTCCAGGGCGTCTTCGAACCGCAGGGCGGTCAGGCTGTGATCGGGCAGGATCCAGCCACCGCGCACCCGGGCGCAGAGGCCTCGGCCTTCCAGCGCCCAAAGCCGGCGGCGGGTGGTCTCGTGGGTGAGGCTGAATCGCCGGGCGAGATCGGCCGCGGAGGCGGGCGTCGGCGTGGCGTCGAACAGGGCCAGCAGCAGGAAGCCGTCCACAGGATCGTTCGCCCGGTCGACGATGAGGGACAGCATTCGCAGGAAATAGTCCGTCGCGAGCCGCGCGGCGATCCGCGGCCGGGGCGGCCCCTCGACCAGCACCATCGGCGGCTGGCAGCCGGCCGCCGCCAGGGCCTTCGCCAGGACCTCGATCATCTCCTGGATCCTGGCCGGCCCCTCGACGAACTGCGGCAGCGTCAGGACTGCGGTCGGAATGCGGTAGCCGCGATCCACGGCTTCGCAGAGGCCCTCGCGGGCCAGCCGTCCCAGGCGGCGGCGCACGGTCTCGAAGGGCTGGCCGAGCGAGGCCGCCAGGGCCGACACGCTGATCGGCCGTCTCAGGCCGTCCTCCGGCAGGGTGTCCAGCGCGGCGTAGCGCGCCTGCATGTCCCGGTCGCCGGCGATCTGGGCGACATTGGCTTGCAGGATCGCCATCAGCAGGATGGCGTCGTTCGGGTCCAGGCCGCGCGAGGCCACATCCAGCACGCCCAACAGAAAGCGGCCGGAGGCCCGCGCCGCGGCGCGAAGCTGCTCCGGCTCGATCCCCGCGGGCGCGGGCGAAGCGATCTAGCGCGCCTCGACCGCCACCAGCCGCCGGCGCTGTCGAAGCGCCACGCCGACGCCGCCCAGGCCGAGGATCATCATCGCCCAGGTGGTCGGCTCCGGCACCGCCGTGAAGCGCAGCGACACGCCGCCGTAATTGTCTTCCTTGGTCGGCTCGGCGATGAAGAAGGCCACCGTGGTCGGCGCACCGATCGTGACGTGCCAGGGCTGGGCGATCATGCCCCCGGGGCTGGGCACATAGGCCGAGCCGTTCCAGTCGAGCTGGGTGTCGATGATCGACGGCGCGCTTTGGAAGCCCGCCAGCGCCGCGAGCGCGCTCGAGAACGCAGGCCCGGGGACGGAGTAGGTGTCGAAGCTCGGGTGCGGCCCGGTGTCTGTCGTGGCCGAGAACACCTCGCGCCAGCCGCTCGTGCAGTCGCCGGTCGGGCAGCTCGGGTTCCAGCCGTTATAGGCGCCGCCGTCCGCGGTTCCGATCCATTGGATCAGATAGGTCCCCGGATCGAAGGTGTAGAGCACCGGCGTCGTCGACGTGGCGCTGATGTTGATGATCGCCGCCTGCGCGGTGGTCGCCATCAGGGCTCCGGCCATCACCGCGCCGAGCCCGATCGTCTTCAGGTTCATCATCCTCGTCCCCCAAGTCGCATTCCGCGCCGCCCCCCGACGCGTGTTTTCCATGCTGACGGTATGACGTTACGAGCCAGGAATTCACGCTGCAAACCCTGCTCGTCTTCGAGGCGAATACTTCGACACTCATTTTGAGGATTTCGAGATTGGCGAGGTTCGAAGAACAGGAATAATATAATCTAATGTATGAGGCCCCGGGTCCTGGCGGCCCGAGGCTGCCCACACCGGCGACGTTGGCGCTCCCCGTCGCAAAACCGTTGCGGCCAGGCGATAGTCGCGGAAGGCTTTCCGGGGAGCCTCGCCATGACCGAGCATGAGCTCACACGCCGCCAGGCCCTGCTGACCGGGGCGGCCGCCGCGACCGCCGCGGCGCTTCCGGCCCGGGCCGCCCCGGCTGGCGATCTCGCCTTCCTGACCCTGGGCGACTGGGGCCGCGACGGGGCCTCGCACCAGCGCGACGTGGCGGACGCCATGGGCCGCCGCGCCGCGGCTATCGGCTCGTCTTTCGTGGTGGCCGTGGGCGACAACTTCTACGACTCCGGCGTCCAGACCGTCCACGACGCCCAGTGGAAGACCTCCTACGAAGACGTCTATGTCGCCCCGACCCTGCAGACGCCCTGGTACGTGGCGCTCGGCAATCACGACTATCGCGGCAATCCGCAGGCCCAGCTCGACTACGCCAGGACCAGCCCGCGCTGGCGCATGCCGGCCCGTTACTGGCGCGAGCGCGTCGCCGGGCCGGGCGGCCAGGCGGTGGACCTGTTCATCCTCGACACCTCGCCCCTGGTGGTGCGCTACGCCACCAGCCTCGACAAGGAAGACGCCGTCATCCGCGCCAACGTGATGTCGCAGGACGTGCCCGCCCAGAAGCAGTGGCTCGAGACCGAGCTCGCCGCCTCCGACGCCCCGTGGAAGCTGGTCTTCGGCCACCACCCGGTGTTCTCGGGCGGCAAGCATGGAAACACCGCCGAGCTGGTCGCCTGGCTGAAGCCCCTGCTCGAGCAGCATGGAGTCCAGGCCTATGTCTGCGGCCACGACCACGACCTGCAGCACATCGTCTCCGGCCCGGTGCACTACATCTGCTCGGGCGCGGGCTCCGAGGTGCGGCCCGTCAAGGCGATCCCCGGCACCAGGTTCTGCATCGAGCGCTCGGGCTTCACCAGCTACAGCCTGAGCAAGGACCTGCTGAGCGTCGACTTCGTCGACTATCAGGGCCAGGTCGTCCACACCGCCCGCGTTCCGCGCCAGCGGGTCCCCGCCCACGCCTGATTGATCGCAGGCCTGCGATCTTCCTTCCTCCCCCGGGAAA
>CAMFHW010000301.1 GCA_945952175.1 uncultured Phenylobacterium sp.
GTGTTTTCTTTGCAATCTCCGCGTTCGAAGGGGACAGATCACCGACAGCCCAGCCATGTGATCTAGGTCCCGGCATTCGCCGGGATGAGCGGTGTGGATGGTGATCACCCCTCGTTGAGCACCTCGCCGAGGCGCGCCAGGAGGCCGACGGAGCCTTCTTCGCGGTTCTTCACCTCGTCGGGGTCGCCGGTGAAGTAGACGCCCTGCTCGGTGTAGGTCAGGCGCGTGCCCGAGCCATGGGGCTCGAAGCTGATGGTGGAGAGCGAGGCCGAGATCGGGAACTCGCCGGCGTCCATGTGATAGGCGATCACGATGCAGCGGTCGGGGATGATCACCTGGTGGACCATCTCCATCGAGATCGGCGGACCGCCCTGGAAGCTGAAGCTGGCGCTCTCGCGGCCGCCGACCTGGAAGTCGAGCGTGTAGTGGTGCAGCTCGAAGCCGTCGCCCTCGGCGAACCAGCGGCGCTTGAGGTCATAGTCCTTGTGGGCGTGGAACACCTGGGCCGGGGTCTGGGGGTAGTCGCGCGAGATCGAGAAGGTCCCGTGGGCGGGGATCAGGGGCGGCGTGGTCATTGGTCGTCCTTGCTCGGAGGATTTGGGGAGGTCGGGAACCGCTCGGCCAGGATCTGGCCCAGGCGGTCGTAGCGGCGCTCAGCCTCGCCGCGGCGTTCGGCGATCCAGGCCTCCAGGGGCGCGAGCCCCTGGGGCTGCAGGGTGCAGGTGCGCACCCGGCCGATCTTCTCGCTGCGGATGACGCCGCAGGCCTCCAGCACCTGGAGGTGCTGGACCACCGCGGCGAGGCTCATTTCGAAGGGCTGGGCCAGGTCGGAGACCGTCGCGGGCCCGCGGCTGAGCCGTTCGACCATGGCGCGCCGCGGGGCGACGGCCAGGGCCTGGAAGAGGGTGTCGACGTCGTGATGCTGAAGCATGGACTTAAGTATCTGGGCGTGGCGAGAAATTGTCAAGTGGGAGCTTAAGTTTTGGGGTGGGCCGCTAACCGCTCGTCCCGGCGTCGCGAAGCGGGCGCCAGCCAATGCCGGGATCCAGATCGTGAAGCTCTGAGCTAGGTGGCCTTGGAACGCAGAGGTCGCGGAGGTGCGCGGAGACCGCAGAGAGGCCAAGCCCTCCGCGATCTCTGTGTTTTCTCTGCGATCTCCACGTTCAAAGGGGGCAGATCACGGGCCGTCCAGCCATATGATCTGGGTTCCGGCATTGGCTGGCGCCCGCTTCGCGACGCCGGGATGAGCGGAGGGGGTAGTCCCTACAGCCCCTTGTTCGGGTTGATCAGGTACTTCTCGCCGGTGGCGCGCTTGTTGTAGGCGGCCATGATCTTGGGATCGAGGACCTCGGCGAGCGAGATCTCGGCGGTGTAGTGGCTGGCGAAGGTGGTCTTCAATTCGTCGGCGACGCGCTGGCGCAGGCGCTGGGCCTCGGCCGGGCCGATCTTCATCAGGAAGGGCGTGAGCAGCCAGCCGCCCAGACCCCAGGAGAGGCCGAAGTTGCGGGCCAGCTCGGTCGGGCGGGTGTCGAGGCCGCCATAGATGTAGACCTGCTTGTAGGTCGAGGAGCCGTAGCGGCTGTACTCGGTGGCCTTGCGGTTGGCGGCCGTCTCGATGGCGCCCAGGATCTGGCCGGCCAGCTTGCCGCCGCCGATGGCGTCGAAGGCGAGCGTCGCGCCGGTCTCGGCGATGGTGTCGGTGAGCTTCTCGACGAAGTCGGGCTCGGAGGAGTCGACCACGTACTTGGCGCCGATGTCGGTGAGGATCTTGGCCTGCTCGGCGTTGCGCACGACGTTCACCAGGCCGACGCCGTCCTTGATGCAGATCTTGTTGAGCATCTGACCGAGGTTGGAGGCCGCGGCGGTGTGGATCAGCGCGGTGTGGCCCTCGCGGCGCATGGTCTCGACCATGCCGAGGGCGGTGAGCGGATTGACGAAGCAGGAGGCGCCGTCGGCGGCGGTCGCGCCCTCCGGCAGGACCAGGGCGTCGGCGGCCTTCACCGCGCGGTACTGGGCGTACATGGCGCCGCCGAGGATGGCGACGGTCTTGCCGACCAAGGCCTGGGCGGCGGGCGAGGCGCCGGCCGCGACCACGACGCCCGCGCCCTCGTTGCCGACCGGCATGGACTGGTCGAGGCGCGGCTTCAGCGCCTTCAGGAACTGCGGGGCGACGGGAGCGGTGACCTTGGCGGCCGGGCCGGCGCCGGTGGCGGTCGCCTGGGACAGGTCGGCCGGGCCGATCAACAAGCCCAGGTCGGAGGGGTTGATCGGCGTGCCCTCGATGCGGACCAGGATCTCGTCTTCCGCCGGCTGCGGCGTCGGCACCTGGGCCAGGCTCAGTTCCAGTTCGCCGCTGGCCTTCACCAGCGAACGCAGTTGCAGGCTCAAGGTCTCGATGGCCACGGATAGTCCTCCCCACGGGCTGTGTTTTCCGTAGAGGCAGTTAGGCGCTCGCGGCGTCCGCCACAATGGCGGTCACGGTTTGAATCAGAGAATGCGCAGCCAGAAGCCGGCGCCGTAAGGCTCCAGGCCGGCGAGCGGGCCAGCGAAGACGCGGGACACTGCCTGGGCGCGCAAGGCCGGATCGCGGCCGACGAACCAGGCGGGGAACAGGATCTCGAACCGCGCGACGCCGAACAGCAGGGCCGTGGCCAGCAGGTACTGCTCGTTCCAGAGCCGATGGACGTGGCCGGAGATGTAGTCCTCGGGCAGGTAGACGTCGTGGATGTGGACCACCACGCCGGGCTTCAGCCGGGGCAGGATGTCGAGGAAGAAGACGGTGACGTCGGAACCCTGGAAGCTGCGATGGGAGCTGTCGAGGAAGAAGACGTCGCCGGGCTCGAGCGCGTCGAACAGAGCCGGGTCGCAGCGCTCCAGCGGCTTGCGGATGACGGTGTCGCAGAGCCGGTCGATCTGGTTGCGCGGTTGCGGGTCGATGGAGGTGAGCTTGGTGCGCAGCCCGTAGGTCGTCGCCGCGCGGCGGGCGAACTTGGTGGAGACCCCGGAGCCGATCTCGACGAAACGGGCGGGGTTCAGCTCGCGCAGGAAGCTCGTGAGCGCCAGGCCGTCGAGCGGCGGGTACCAGGCGTTGAGCCAGAAGGGCGCGTCGGCCTCGTAGGTTCCGCCGCGACGGATGTCGGCGACATCGAGGGCGGCCAGGTCGTCGAGACGGGCGGCGTAGCGCTCGCGGCCGGCCTCGATGAGGGCGGAGAGGCCCGGATGGGCGGGGCGCCCGGCTCCGTAGCGGATCTCGGCTCGGTAGGGATAGTCGACGATCCTGAAGTCGTGGTGGGCCCGCTCGGTGGAGAAGACCTGGGCGGCCAGCGAGGGGGCGCCGTCTGTCGCCGAGACCGCCAGGGCGCGGTCGTAGGCGGCTTGGGCCTCGCCGGGACGGCCGGCGTCGCGCAGGGCGACGGCGAGGTCGGACCAGGCGCGGGGCTCGTGGGCGGCGGCCTGGGCCGCGGCGGTCAGGGCGGCGACGGCCTCGTCCGGGCGGCCGAGCTTGGAAAGGGCGACGCCGCGCAGGCGCAGGGCGAGCGGCTGGGCCGGATCGGCGGCCAGGACCTCGCCCATCGAGATGTCGACGTGGTTGAGCAGGTGTTCCTGCAGCCAGGCGAAGCCCTGGCGCAGTTTGGCCTCGTGCGGTCCGGCGAAGGGGTCGGCGGTCATGGGACGGCACGATAGCGGCCGCGGCCGGACGGACCAGCCCTATCGCTTTCGATGGGTTGCGGCGCCGGGCGCTGGGGCTCAGGCTCGGAGCCATGAGCGCGCTCGAACCCTATGTCGCCCTGCGCCGTCCGACCGGCGCCGGCGGGCGGCCGGTGGGCGGGGTGGACTATCTGAACCCGCCGGGCGATCCGGGCTTCTTCGGACCCGACAGCCTGGCCTGGCGCATCCACGCCAATCCGATCGCGCTCGCCATCGGCGGGGTGGCGGCGGTGATCCTCGAGCTGGCCGAGCCCCGGGTGCGGACGGGGGTCTGGGAGCATTCGATCTTCCGCACCGACCCCCTCACCCGCATGCAGCGGACCGGCGAGGCGACGCTGATCACCACCTATGGTCCGACGAAGGCCGCCCAGGCGCGGGTCGACATGGTGGGCCGGATGCATGCGCGAGTGGGCGGGACGACGCCGGAGGGCCAGGCCTACCAGGCGATCGAGCCGGAGCTGATGACCTGGGTGCATGTGACCGCGAGCTGGGGGTTCCTCAACGCCTATCACCGGCACGTGGCGCCGCTGAGTCGGGCCGACCAGGACCGCTACTATGCCGAGGGGGCGAGGCTGGGCCGCGCGTTCGGAGCGCCCGAGCCGCCGGGCTCGGTGGCGGAGGTCGAGGCCTGGTTCGGGCGGATGACCGATAAGCTCGTCCCGCATCCGATCATCGACGAATTCCTGGGGATCGTCTCGACCACCTCGCCCTTCGGCCTGGCCGGCCGGGCGCTCCAGCCGCTGGTCGTGGAGGCGGCGATCAGGCTCGTGCCGGCGGAGATCGCGAGGCGCCTGAAGCTGCCGGTGAAGCCTCTGCGGCGGGCGGTGGCGGGGCCGGCGCTGGGCGTCCTGGCCCAGGCGGCGCGGCGGGCGCCGGGCGAGATCACCCGCCAGGCCTTTGCGCGCATGGGACGGGCGGTTCCGAGGGTGCTCTAGGCTGGTATCAGTGCTGACCGGAGGCTGAACGTCTCCCTCTCCCCTTGCGGGGTCGAGACGGACGAATGGCCAAATCGTTGGCCATTCGTATAGCCGGACCGCAGAGGTCCGGCTCCGTCTCGACGGTGGCCCTGCGGAGCAGGGTCGGGTGAGGGGTTGCGAGGCCTGTCCGGAGAGGTTTGAGAGACCCCTCATCCGACCGCTCTCCGAGCGGCCACCTTCTCCCGCAAGGGGAGAAGGAACAAATGCAGCCGCGCCATCCGGTGTGCGATCGCCATGCCTTGGGTGGCGTCGGGACAGCGGAGGTCCGACGCCTGCCTCCGCGGCCGTCGCGAAAGCGCCGTGCTCCGGCCTCGACAAGGCCCGGTTGCGGCTGGTTAGGTCGCACCGAAGGAATCGCCCTTGCCGAACATCGCATTCGTCAGTCCCAAGGGGGGCGCGGGCAAGACCACCGCCGCGCTGTTGCTGGCGCTCGGCCTGAACGCGCGCGGCGGGCGGGTGGCGATGATCGATTCCGACCCGAACAAGCCGCTGGTCCACTGGGCGAACCTGCCGGGCAGGCCGCCCAAGGTGACGGTGCATCCGGCGCCCACCGCCGAGGACATCCGCGACGCCCTGCGCGAGGCCCAGAGGCTCAATCCCGACTGGATCATCCTCGACACCGAGGGCTCGGTGCGCGGGGCGATGGCGTTCACGGCCCTGCGGCTCGACCTGGTGCTGACCCCGCTGGCCGCCTCGCAGCTGGAGGCCCTGCAGGCGATCAAGGCGGCCGAGATGGTGCGCCAGTTCGGCAAGCGCGCCGGGCGCATGACCCTGCATCGCTGCCTGCTGACCCGGGTGCCGGCGGCGGTGCGGCCCAAGGCGCTGCGCCTGGTGGTGGACGAGCTGAAGGCGAGCGACATCCAGTTGCTGGACACGCCGCTGATCGAGAAGGAGGCCTTCCGCCAGCTGTTCATGGTGGGCGGGGGCCTGGAGGGCCTGGCGGAGGTCGGACAGTCCGGCCTCGTCGCGGCCCAGGCCAATGCCGAGGCCTATGTGGCCGCGGTGCTGGCCCTGCTGGACCAGGCCAAGAC
>CAMFHW010000302.1 GCA_945952175.1 uncultured Phenylobacterium sp.
AGATTGCCTCTTGTCTCGTGGGCTCGGAGATGTGTATAAGAGACAGCAGCATGGGCGTGCCGATCGACACGCCGCCGAAGCCGTTGAAGCTGGTCTCGGGGCCGACGCCCTCGATGGTCGACGGCGGGCCTTCCGGCCAGAGCGGGATCACCTGCGGGGACAGTTGGGCGTCGTCGGCCATGTGGGGTTCCTCCTCTTTTGCGGCATCTTTCCCCCATCTCGCGGTTTCGGCCACAAAAACGCGACGACGTGTCGAAACCGTGCGCCGCCCGTCGACCAGGGGCGCCAAAAGGAAGAGGAGCCCCCGATGCAGTTCGCCTGCCTGATCTATTTCGACCCCAAGCGCGTCTTCGACGGCAGCGCCGAGAGCAATGCGGTGCTGGCCGATGTGGGGCCGCACAACGAGGCCCTGCGCGCGGCGGGCCAGTGGCTGGGCGGCCATGCGCTGGTCCTGCCGAACGAAGCCTTCACCGTGGAGGTGCGCGACGGCAAGGCTTCGACCACCGACGGACCGTTCATGGAGACGCGTGAGATGCTGGGTGGGATCACCCTGATCGAGGCCGACAGCCGCGAAGCGGCGGCGGAGATCGCAGCGGGCATTCCGTTCGCGCGCCTGGGCAAGATCGAGGTGCGGCCTCTGGTGGATTTCTCCAAGCCGCGGCCGAAGCTCTGAGCCGATGCGCCCGACGCATCGTCCGATGCTTTGCCTCGGGATCGGTCCTTCCCTAGGGCTGCCCGCGGGCGAGGAGAGCTGGACATGCGGATCGGGATGGCGGCGGCCCTGGCGGGGCTTTGGCTGACGGGACTCTCGCTGACGGGGGCGGCTGGCCAGGCCTGGGCGGCGGAGGGCGGTTGCGCCGCCGGCGCGCAGGTGGCGGGCCAGATGCAGGACGCCGAGACCATCAAGCGGATCGAGCAGGCCTGGCTGACGGCGGAGTACCACGGCCAGGTCGAGGTGCTGGATTGCCTGCTGGCGCCCGGTTACCAGGTGATCGACGCCAAGCGCGGGACCTCGCGCACCAAGGCCGACCTCCTGGCTCGCGTCGCCCAGAACCGCGGCAAGACGCCGGAGGTCCCGCCGCTCGCCACCACGGTGGTGATCAATGGCGACCACGCCACGGCTTATTCGAAGATGAGCGGCAAGAAGGCCAATGGCGAGGCGTTCGAGGCCTCCTATGTCGACGTATACCTGTTCCGGGACGGGGCGTGGAACGCGATCAGCGGCGTCGACATGTAGCGCGCGATTGACGGGTGTGGCCTTTGGGTCACTCTAGCGGCCAAGCCGAGCGGCAAGTCGTGGCCGCGTTAGGGCCTTGGCGACGATCCCCGGCGATAGAGGAGGCATTCAGATGTTTGCTCGAGGCCTAACCATGAATTTTCAACTCAAAGCGCTCGCCGCGGCGGCCGTTCTCGCCGCGCTGTCGACCCCGGCCCTGGCCGCCGATCCGGTCATCGTGAAGCTCGCCGCCCCGCTCGCGTCGCCCCAGAAGGTCGTCGCCGGCGGCGCCATCTTCTCCTGCGCCGGCGAAGCCTGCGTGGCCACCAACCCGGCCAGCGGCACCGCCGACTTCGCCACCTGCAAGGTCGTGGTCCGGTCGGTGGGCGCGGCGACCTCGTTCGGCACCGCGGCCGCGCCGCTGGCGGCCGACCGCCTGAGCGCCTGCAACGAGTCGGCCAAGAAGTAGGGCCGCCTCAGGCCCGCGGCGCACGCGGGCCTGGCCTAGGATGTGTGGAGGGCCGCCCCCATGCGGGGCGGCCCCTGCGCGCCGTGCGTGAGCGTTCGCGCCCACCTCACCCAACGTTCCCATCGACAAGGCCGCCCGCGTCGGCTTTGCTGCGCCGCCCTCCATTTGAGGGTGACCGCTCAGCGATTTGATTGGGGACGAATTTCGATCATGCCACCTAGGATACTGCCCGAGCCCACGCCGGAGACCCGGCATTTCTGGGACGGGTGCCGCGAGGGCGAGCTTCGCCTTCAGCGCTGCACCGAATGCAAGCACAGCTATTTCCCGCCGCGCGCCTTCTGCCCGAAGTGCGCCAGCCGCGAGGTCGAGGTCTATCCGGCCAGCGGCAAGGCCGTGCTGTACTCCTACGTCATCAACCATCGCCCGCGCCCCGACATGGGGACCGAGCCCTACGCCATCGCAGTGGTGCAGCTCGACGAGGGCCCGCGGATGATGACCAACATCGTGGGCTGCCCGCAGACCCCCGAGGCGCTGGTGCTCGACATGCCGGTGAAGGTGACGTTCGAGAAGCAGAACGACGACATCACCCTGCCGTTCTTCGAACCGGCCAAGGCGTAGGGGCAGACAGATGAAGCAGAAATCCGTCGCGGTCGTCGGGGCCGCTGAAACCACCCGCATGGGCAAGATTCCGGACGTCTCGGTGATCGGCCTGCACGCCGACGCCGCGCTGAACGCCATGAAGGACGCGGGCCTGAAGCCCTCGGACATCGACGGCGTCGCCACGGCCGGCATCAGCCCGGTCGAGCTCGCCCACTATCTGGGGATCACGCCCACCTATGCCGACGGCACGTCCGTGGGCGGCTGCTCGTTCATGCTGCACGTCCGCCATGCGGCCGCGGCCATCAACGAGGGCCTGGCCAAGACCATCCTGATCACCCACGGGGAATCGGGCCGCTCGCGGGTCGGCGCCGGCGGCTTCGGCCGGGCGCCGTCCAGCCTGATGGGCCAGTTCGAGATGCCCTATGGCGTGACCAGCCCGCCGACCATGTTCACGGTGCCGGTGCTTCGCTACATGAAGACCTACGGCGTGACCGAGGAGGACCTGGCCAATGTGGCGGTGGTCCAGCGGGAGTGGGCGGCGCTGAACCCGCGCGCCAGCTTCAAGGATCCGATCACGGTCAACGACGTCCTGAACTCGCCGATGATCGCCTGGCCGTTTCGGATGCTGATGTGCTGCCTCGTCACCGACGGCGGCGGCGCGCTGATCCTGACCAGCGCCGAGCGGGCCAAGGACTTCCCGCAGAAGCCGGTCTACATCCTGGGCACCGGCGAGAGCGTCGAGACCCCGATGGTCAGCCAGATGGAGGACTTCACCTCCTCCAAGGCGTTCCGCGTCTCGGGCAAGAAGGCGTTCGACGAGGCGGGGATCAAGCATTCCGACGTCGACCACCTGATGATCTACGACGCCTTCGCCCACCTGCCGCTCTACGGCCTGGAGGACCTGGGCTTCGTGAAGCCGGGCGAGGCCAAGGACTTCATCAATGAGCGCAACACCGCGATCGGCGGCAAGCTGCCGCTGAACACCAACGGCGGCGGCCTCTCCTACATGCACTCGGGCATGTACGGGATGTACGCCCTGCAGGAGAGCGTGCGCCAGATGCGGGGCATCGCCCCCGCCCAGGTGAAGGACGCCAAGATCAGCGTCGCCCACGGCGTCGGCGGCATGTTCGCCGCCTCGGGCACGGTGGTGTTCACGAACGAAGCCTAAGCCGGATCAAAGGCTTACCGCACTTATGCTGCGCTCGGGCCGAGGGGCCCGGGCGCAGCATTTTCATATGGGCGGGGATCGGCGATCCTTCACGCCATGCGAACCCTTCTGCTCGACATCGGTGGCGTGTTCTATCTGGGACGGCCGGACGCGGCGTTCTGGGCGCGCTGGGCGGCGCAGGCGCGCATGACGCCGGACGCGCTGCAGGCGCAGTTCTGGCACGGACCGGACATCGAGGCGGCCAATGTCGGCGCCATAGACGCGGCCGAGTATCACCGCCGCGCCGGCAAGCGGATGGGCCTGTCGCCGGACCTCGTCCGGGCGATGACCGAGGAGGCGTTCCTCTCCGAGCCGAACCATGCCTTCGCCGACTTCGTGCGTGGCCTGCGGGCCGAGGGCCTGGCGGTCTCGGCCCTCACCAACAGCTGGTCGAGCGAAGCCGCGTTGAAAGCGCGGCCGCTGCTGTCCGGCCTGTTCGACCAGGTGATCTCGTCCCGCGACGTCGGCCTGACCAAGCCGAACCCGGCGATCTTCCATCTGACGCTGGAGCGCCTGGCCGTGGCGGCGGGTGAAGTGCTGTTCGTCGACGACACGCTGGGGCATGTCCAGGCGGCGAGGGGGCTTGGGATCGGCGGCCTCTGCTTCGAGGCCACCGACCAGGCGTGCGCCGGCATCCGCGGTTGGACGTCAGCCTAGCCCCAGCACCCGAGCCGCGTTCCCGCCCATCCACTTGGCGCGGACGGTGTCGGTGAGCGGCAGGTCGTCGGTTTCCTTCACCAGTTGCGCCAGGGGGATCATGCTGGTGCCCCAGCCGGAGCCGAAGATGACGCGGTCCTGCAGGACGCGGGTTCCGTAATAGAGGAGGGCGTCGTAGCCGGCGCCTGGGCTAAGGATCTGCTTCACGCGGCGGCAGGCGATGTCGACGTACAGGTTGGGGTGGCGCATGGCCACGGCCATCATGTCGGGGATCCAGGGCCAGCCGCCGAGGCCGGCGACGATCTTCAGGTCCGGGAAGCGGATGGCGAGTTCGTCCAGGTGCTTGGGATGGGCGAAGTCGTAGGCGCGGTCCGAGAGCAGGTGGACGCCGACGGTGATGCGCGCGGGGATGCCGAGCTCGACGCACTTGGCCAGGAAGGGCCAGTAGACCGGATCGTTGATGTAGCGTTCCTCGCGATAGGAGGAGATCTCGAATCCGCGGCAGCCGAGCTCGCGCACGCCGCGCTCCAGCTTGGCGACCCCCGCCTCGGCCTCGTCGCCCCAGATGCGGAACCAGGGGATCAGGCGGTCGGGATATTTGGCGGCGAGCTTGGCGACGTCCTCGTTGGACGCGCGGCGGCCCGCGTTGCCGATGCAGGCGTGGGCGACGCCGGCGGCGTCGAGCATGGCTATGATGTCGGCGTCGGACATGGCGCGGGCCATGTCGACCTCGCAGAGCTTCAGGGCCAGGCCCGTGAGGCCGATGGTCTGCTTGGCCTCGTTGAATTCGGCGAGGCTGAGGCCGATCTGGGCGGCCCAGCCGGGCGCCATGAGCTGGGCGTAGCCTTCCTTGTCGAAGCCCCGGCCCTCATGGATCAGGCGGATGGTGTCCTCGACGGCCTCCTTGGTGGGGGTGTCGCATTCGAAATCGATGATGGTCAAAATGGGCCTCGCGAAGCGCTGAAAACGGCAGCGTAGCGCGGATTCGCGAGGCCCGGGCGTCTCAGTAGTTGAGGCTGGGATACCAGTCCTTGCCGCGGCCTTCCGGGGTCATGTCGAGGAAGGTCCAGAGCGGGGAGGGATCCGGCGCGCCGCGGGGATCCTGGCCGGGATCGGCGGTCTGGCCGCTCATCTCGCCGGTCCAGAAGTGGCGGATGGTTCCGTCGCGCTTGGTGAAGACGTTGATCGAGGGGATCTCGTCGCCGGTCGGCAGCACGCCGTGATAGTCGGTCGAATAGACGTCGTTGAGGTCGGTATAGAGCTTGAGGCCCTGCCAGGCGCGCTCGCGCTTGAAGCCGATCAGCTTCTCGATGGAGGAGCGGGCGACGACGGCGAGCGCGACCTTCTGGTCGAGGTCCTTGGCCACCGCGTCGAGCGGACCGAGCAGGTTGGTGCACATCGGGCAGGGACGCTCGCGGTGCGGCCCGAACATGTAGCTGTAGACGATCAGGGTCTGCTTATCGCCGAACAGGTCGGCGAGGCTGAACTCGCGGCCATCCTCGGCCTGGAAGCGGTAGTCGCCCTCGACCTCGCCGCCGGCGGGGAGCAAGCGGCGCTGTGCGGCGA
>CAMFHW010000303.1 GCA_945952175.1 uncultured Phenylobacterium sp.
GTCGGTGAAGTCGGCGCGCACGGCCATGACGCCGGACAGGCGCGAGCGTTCGAGGTTGGCGCCGGCCAGGATGGCGCCCTGCATCTCGCCCACGCGGTTCTGGTGCTCCATGATCCGCAGGCCGCGCTCGCGGTCGCCGATGGCGATGGAGCCTTCGCGCAGGTCGGCCTCGAACAGGTCGGCGCCGGTCAGGTTGGCGTTGCGCATGCAGACGCCGCGCAGGTCGGCGCGGCGCAGGGAGACATCGGTGAGGTCGGCGTTCTGGAGATCGACGCCGAACAGGTTGGCGTGGTCGAGCCGCGCGCCACGCAGCTGGCAGCCGGACATGTTGGCGCCGGTGAAGTCGGCGTCGGAGAGATTGCGGCCGCGCAGGTCGAGGTTCGAGATGTCCTTCCAGGCGAAGACGGCGCGGGCGCCGCCGGGCTTGGAGCTCCACAGCCGGTCGTGCTTGGCGCAGATGGCGTCGACCTCGGACTGGTCGAGCCGAAGCATCTCTGGAGCGGGGGCGGTCTGAAGCGACATCTACAACGAGACCCTGGGGGCTTACTGCCTGCAGGATAGGCGCCGCGAATTAACGCGCTCTTTCCGCCACTTAAGGATTCGGCAGGGCTTTGGGTTAATGGGCGCGGGGCGTGTAGGCCGCGTAGAGCGCCGCCGCCTCGTCCGCCAAAACCCCCAGTTGCAGGGTCACGCCAGCGGCCCGAAGCCGCGACGCGCCGTGGCCGCCGGCCAGGACCGAGGCGTCCTCGCAGGCCACCAGGACGCGGCCGATCCGGGCGGCGGCCAGCAATTCCGAGCAGGACGGAGCCCCGGACGAGCGTTCGGCGCAAGGCTCGAGGGTGACATAGGCGGTCGCGCCGGCGGCCCGGTCGCCGGCCATGGCGAGGGCGACCTCTTCCGCATGGGGCCGTCCGCCGGCGCCGGTCGCGCCCTCGCCCACAACCTGGCCGTCCTTAAGGATGACGCAGCCCACGGACGGATTTTCGCCCGTGGCGCCGACGCCCGGCGCGGCGAGCGCGATGGCGCGACGCATGGCCGCAAGGTCTTCCGGCGTGATCGACATGCGGTCTTGTCGCGCGGCGGGGCCTTGGCGCGCAAGGCTTGCGATTGAGCCCGGCGGCCGGCTCGACCATATTCGCGCCCGGAGCAAAGCCGATTTAACGAAATGCGGCTTTGCTCGCGCACTTGCTGCGCGGATGCGGAGAGAGACTTGAGCGACGCCCTGGTTCTGGCCGGCCTGACCAAGACGTTCCGCAATCCCGCCGTGGACCGGCTGGACCTGACCGTGCGCGCGGGCGAGCTCTACGCCCTGCTCGGACCCAACGGGGCGGGCAAGACCACGACCCTGCGGATGGTGGCGGGCCTGCTGAAGCCCGACGCCGGAGCGATCTCGGTGTTCGGGATCGACGCCCTGGCCGAGCCGATAGCGGCCAAGCGGCTGATCGCCTGGGCGCCGGACGAGCCGCTGCTCTACGACCGGCTGACGCCGGTGGAATATCTCGAGTTCGTCGCCGGCCTGTGGGGCGTCGCGCCGGATGTGGCCCTGCCCCGCGCCGAGGAGCTCCTGAAGACGCTGGGCCTGTGGGACGAGCGCAACCGCCGCTGCGAGGGCTTCTCGCGCGGCATGAAGCAGAAGGCGGCGCTGGCCGGCGCCCTGATCCACGATCCGAAGCTGCTGATCCTCGACGAACCCCTGACCGGGCTCGACGCGGCGGTGGCGCGGCAGGTGAAGGATCTGCTGCAGGCCCGGGTGGACGCCGGGGCGACGGTGATCCTGACCACCCATATCCTGGAGGTCGCCGAGCGGATGGCCGACCGGATCGGCATCATCCAGGGCGGACGGCTGCTGGCCGAGGGCACGCTGGACGACCTGCGGGCCCGGACCGGCGAACAGGGCGCGACCCTGGAGGACGTGTTCCTGGACCTGACCACCGAAACGGAGGCGGCCGTCGCATGAGCGAGGCGCTGACGCGGCGGCGGCCGATCCTGCCGCCGGGCTCGACGGCCTGGCTGTTCGCCCACGAGATGCGGGTGGCCTGGCGCGGCGTGCTGGCCCGCCGCGGCGGCAACTGGCGCGGCCTGATCATCGTCAGCGCGGTGGTGATCCTGTTCACGACCTTCGTGGGCGTGCCGCTGGGGCTTCTGTTGCGGCACGTCGACGTGCCGGTGACCAAGGCCAGCGCGGTGATCGCCGACATGGTGATCGCCGTGATCGGCAGCCTGATGCTGTCCCAGACCATCGCCTCGGCCGTGGAGTCGCTCTACCAGCGCGGCGACCTGGACCTGATGTTCTCCTCGCCGCTGGCGCCGCGAAAGACGCTGACCGTGCGGTTCGCGACCCTGGCGGTGAACGCCTTCCTGGCGATCTGCCTGTTCTTCTCGCCGCTGTTCCTGCCGGTGGCGATCGTCGGACATCCGGCGTGGCTGAGCGTCTATGTGGTGATGGCGGCGCTGGCCCTGACCACCAGCTCGCTGGGCCTGCTGCTGGCGATGGCGATGTTCGCCCTGATCGGTCCGCGGCGCACGCGCGCCATCGCCCAGGTGACCGCGGCCCTGATCGGGGCGGGCTTCTTCCTGGGCACCCAGCTCAGCAACATCATCGGCGGGCGGCGCACGGGCGGGATGTGGGCCGAGGTGATGCGGACGGCGAACGATCCCGCCTTCCACCTGCCGCCGGGCGGCGCCTGGCCGCTGCGGGCGATGATGGGCGAACCCCTGCCCCTGCTGGGGCTGGCGGGCGGGTCGATCCTGCTGTTCGCCCTGGCCAGCAGCGTGCTGGGCGCGACCTTCGTCGCCAACGCGGCCGCCGCGAGCGGGGCGGACACCGCCCGGGCCCGGGCCGCCGCGAAGGGCGGTCCGGCGCGCTTCTCGCAGGGCGCGTTCACGGCGACCCTGCGCAAGGAACTGCGTCTGCTCTGGCGGGACGCCGCGCTCTTGTCGCAGGTGCTGCTGCGGATGCTCTACCTGCTGCCGCTGGGCTTCCTGGTGATCCGCAGCATCGGCGCCTCGGACGCGGTCGCGGTGCCGGGCGGGGCGGCGGCGCTCACCTTCATGGCCGGGCAGGTGGGCGGAAGCCTCGCCTGGATCACCGTCTCGGCGGAGGACGCCCCCGACCTGCTGGCCTGCGCGCCGACGCGGCCGGCGGTGTTCTGGCGCGCGAAGCTGGTCGCCGCCTTCCTGCCGATGACGATCCTGTTGATCCCGCTGCTGGGCGCGCTGACCTGGTTCTCGCCGCTGACGGGCCTGGTCTCGGCGGCCGGCTGCGCCGCGGCGGCCATGGCCAACGGGCTGATCAATATCTGGTACCAGACCCCGGCCAAGCGCTCGGACTTCCGCCGCCGGCGCGGCTCGTCCTGGTTCGCGACCCTCGCCGAGACCATCGTCGCGGGCCTGATCTCGGTGGCGGTGTTCATCGGCGCCATGGGCCACTACGCCGCGCTCGGCCCCGCCATCGCCGCGGGCGCCATCCTGGTCGGCCTGCGCCGCAACGAAGCCCAGATCGCCCAGGCGATCCGCGACGCGGCCTAGGGGGCCCCCCGCGCGGCGTGACAACGCGCCATGGCGGGGCTTAGATGGCCTGACTCCGGCAAGGGCCGAGGCGTCAGGATCCGGGGGCGGCGATGTCGGGTGAAGGTTCGGGCCGCCAGACCCGGCGCGGCGTCCTGGCCGCAGCAGGCCTGGCCGCCCCGGCGAGCGCCGTCACCGCCACGCCACGGACGCCGCCCGAGGCGGAATACGGTTTCGCCCCCGGGCTGACCTATCTGAACACCGCGTCGCTCGGGCCCACCCCAAGGCGGATCCTGGCGATCATGACCGAGGCCTGGGCCGAACTCGAGACCAATCCCGTGGCCATGGCCTATGGCGCAGGCCCGCTTCTGGCGCGCACGGACCGGGCGCGCGCCCAGGTCGCGGAACTGCTCGGATGCGGGACCGACGAGATCCTGATCACCCGCAGCACGACGGATGCGATGAACATCCTTGCGGCCGGAACACGGCTGGGCCGGGGCGACCGCGTCCTGACCACCGATCAGGAACACGAAGGCGGCACGTTCTGCTGGACCAGCCTGGCGCGCCGGCGAGGCGTGGTCCTCGACGTGATCCCGATCGCGCCGGAGGACCTGGATGCGGACGCCATCGTGGCGCGCTTCTCCGCCGCCCTGCGCCCCGACACCCGTGTGATCAGCGTCAGCCATGTCATCTCCGCCACAGGCCACCGGATGCCGATCGAGAGGATCGCGGCCCTGGCGCGGTCGCATGGCGCGCTCTGCGTCGTCGATGGCGCCCAGGCCGTTGGCCAGGTTCCGGTCGATGTCAGGGCGCTGGGCTGCCACGCCTACGCCACGACCGGCCACAAGTGGCTGATGGGCCCGAAGGGAACCGGGGTCCTCTATCTCAGCCCGGACGCCGCCGACGCGATCGCCCCGGTGCAGTTGGAAGACGGCCACCGGTTCGTCTCGAACGCGACAGGTGTCGGCTGCCTGCCGCTGGCCATCGGCCTGGGCGCCGCGGCCGAGGCCATGCGACGGCGCGGCGTGGCCGCCGTGGAAGCCCACAATCTCGGCCTTCGCAACCAGGCCCATGCCGGTCTTGGGCGCATCCCCCGCCTGCGGCTCGCCAGCGCGCCGCCGGGCGACCCGATGGGGACCGCCCTGGTGGCGGCCTACCTGCCGCCGGAGATCGACAGCAAGGTGTTTCGAGAAACCCTGCTGGCCCGGCACGGCGTCGTGGTGAAGATGGCCGAGAAGCGCTGGTTCAACGGATTCCGCCTCTCGCCACACCTGTTCAACGGCGAGGCCGACATCGCGCACGCGTTGCGCGCCATCCGATCGGTGCTGGCCTGACCCGCGTTCAGCCGGGCAGGGCTTCGGCGCGGGTTTCGTCGAGGTAGCGCGCGGCGGTCGGCTTCAGCTGGGCGTCCAGCTCGACCACCAGCGGATTGCCGGTCGGGATCTCGACGCCGACGATGGCGTCGTCGGCGACGTTCCAGATCAGCTTGACGATGGCGCGCAGGGAATTGCCGTGGGCGGCGACCAGCACGGTCTCGCCGGCCGCCAGGTGCGGCGCGATCTCAGCGTTCCAGTAGGGCTCCACCCGCTCGAGCGTGGTCTTCAGGCTCTCGGTGTCGGGCAGGACGGCGCCGGCGTAGCGGCGGTCCTTGGAAAAGTCGAACTCGCCGCCGGACGCGAGCGGCGGCGGCGGCACGTCGTAGGAGCGGCGCCAGATCTTGACCTGATCGGCGCCGTGCTTGGCGGCGGTGTCGGTCTTGTTGAGGCCGGTCAGCCCGCCGTAGTGGCGCTCGTTCAGCCGCCAGTCCTTGGTCTCGGGGACATAGACCTGGCCCGCGGCGGTCAGGGCCAGCCACATGGTGCGGATGGCGCGGGTGAGCACCGAGGTGAAGGCCCGGTCGATCGCGATGCCGGCCTTGGCGATCAGCTCTCCGCCCTTCCGGGCCTGGGCCTCGCCCTCGGGGGTCAGGTCGACATCGACCCAGCCGGTGAAGCGGTCTTCCAGGTTCCAGCGGCTCTGGCCGTGGCGCAGCAGGATCAGGGTGGGCAAGGCGAGCCTCCGGAATGACGAGGCCCTGCGGCTAGGGCGTGGGGGGCCGGGCGTCAAGCCTCGCTGGCGGCGCGGCGACGCAGCGGCTATATCGGGCCGCCTATGATCGATCGCCTGTTCTTCCCCGCCCTGGCC
>CAMFHW010000304.1 GCA_945952175.1 uncultured Phenylobacterium sp.
CCCACGAGCCGAGATCCGGCGAGGTCTCCGGCCGGCACCTCAGGCACGGCCGGAAGCCCGCCTCCTGCGCCGCCGCGGCGGAAGGATAGAAGCGGATGTTCTCGCGCTTCGGGGTCCGCGCCGGGCAGACCGGCCGGCAATAGATCCCGGTCGTCTTGACGGCGCCGAAGATGCGGCCGTCGAGCCGGGCGTCGCGCATCGAAAAGGCGCGGTAGCAGGCGTCGTCGTCGAGGTCCATGTCGCCATGATCGACCTCGACGCCGCGCCTGTCTCGCGGTTTTCGGACATTGTCGGCGGTTTGTGTCCCCCTAGAACTTCAACACGATCTTGCCGAAGTGCTCGCCGCCCCGCATCGCCTCGAACGCCGCCTTGGCCTCGGTGAACGGATAGACCTTGTCGACCACGGGGCGAATGCCGTGCAGCTCGATCGCCCGGCACATGGCCTCGAACATCTCCCGCGATCCGACCGACAGGCCCTGCATCTTGGCGCTGTTGCCGATCAGCACCGCGGGGTTCAGCCCCTCGGCCGCGCCGGCCACCACGCCGATGATCGCAATGTGTCCGCCGATGCGGATGGCTCGCAGGCTCTGCTGGATCGTGCCCGCGCCGCCGACCTCCATGATGAAGTCCGCGCCCACGCCGTTCGTCGCCGCGCGCACCGGCGTCGACCACTCCGGGGTCTCGCGATAGTTCACCAGGTGATCCGCGCCCAGCGCCTTGGCCCGCTCCAGCTTCTCGTTGGAGGACGAGGTGATCACGGTCCGGTAGCCCGCCGCCTTGGCGAACTGCAGGCCGAAGATCGACACGCCTCCCGTGCCCTGCAGCACCACCGTGTCGCCCGGCTCCAGCCGCGCGTCCTCGAACAGGCCGCGCCAGGCGGTCAGCGCCGCGCAGGCCAGGGTCGAGACCTCCTCGTCGGTCAGGAAGGCCGGGACCTTCGAGACGCCCTCCTGGCTGAACACCTGCAGTTCCGCCCCCGCGCCGGGGATCGGGAAGCCCAGGGCGCTCGCCAGCTTCTCCAGGGTCGGCCGGCCGGCGTTCCAGTTCTGGAAGAAGAGCGTCGAGACCCGGTCCCCGACGGCGACCCGCGTCACCCCCTCGCCCACCGCCTCGACCACGCCGCAGCCGTCCGAAAAGGGTGTGATCGCACCGGCCTGGGCCGGCCCCCGGGCGTAGATGCCGCTGATCATCAGCAGGTCGCGATAGTTCAGCGACACCGCCTTCATCCGCACCAGCACCTGGCCGGGGCCTGGCTTCGGCGCGTCGCGTTCGACCACCCTGATCTGGTCCACGCCCCACGGCTCGGTGACTTCCAAGGCCCGCATCGGCTCATCTCCCTGAATATGGTTGGCGCCATTGTCGGGCGGGCGCCCCAGCGTCCGGCAAGCCCTTCCGCCTCGCCAGCGCCACATCCTCGCCCTAGGGTCGGGAACATGACCCAGCCCCGCCTGCTCGTCTGCGGCTTCGGATCCTTCCCCGCCGCGCCCCGCAATCCTTCTGCCACCGTGATTGAGGCCCTGGCCGCCGCCCGCTGGGCCACGCCCGGCGCCGAGATCGACTACCTGACCCTGCCCGTCTCCTGGTCGAACTCGGTCGCCCTGATCCTCGACGCGCTGCGGGCGCGGCCGGCCGACGCCGTGCTGGTGGTCGGCGTGGCGACCAGCGCCGACGCCTTCCGGGTCGAGACCCTGGGCCGCAACCGCGCCTCGCGCACCCTGCCCGACCATGACGGCGTGCTCTGGCAAGGCGCGTTGATCGCGCCCGACGGCGCGGGCGTCCTCGGCGCCACCGCCCCTTCGGAGGCCGTGCTCGAGGCGCTGCTGCACATCAACCTGCCCGCCCGCCTCTCCGACGACGCCGGCGACTATCTCTGCAACTTCACGCTCTACAGCCTGCTGGCCGCCGAGGCCGCGCCGGTGGTGGGCTTCCTGCACGTGCCCCAGGCCCGCGAATGCGCCGAGGAGGCCAGCTTCGACCTGGTGGACGTGGAGCGGGCCGTCCGCGCCGCGGCGGGCGCCTACGCCCAGGCGATCAGCCGTCCAGACGCTTCACGCCGTACAGCCTGACGGCGCCCAGCACCCCCAGCACCGTCATGGCGCTCATGGCCAGATAGCCCAGGGCCCCGAACCGGTCGAACAGAGCGCCCGACGCCATGGTCGCCAGGCCCGACAGGATGCCGCCCTGCAAGGCGGAATTGATCAGCTGGGCGCTGGAGGCGTTGGCGCGGCTCGACAGCCGCTCGACGAGCTGCAGCGAGGCCACGAAGGTCGCCGCATAGCTCAGCGTGTGCAGGGCCTGGATCGGGATCACCAGCCAGAGCGGCGGCGAAAACGCCAGCGCCGTCCAGCGCAGCACGCCGGCCACGCCGCCCAGGACCAGCAGGTTGCGTGGGCCCATTCGCCTGCGCCACGGCTCCATGAACCAGAGGAAGACCACCTCCACGATCACACCGCAGGCCCACAGCACGCCGGTCAGGCTCTCGGGAACGCCCTGCTGTTTCCAGGCCAGAGCCGAGAAGCCGTAATAGAAGGCGTGGGCCGACTGGATCAGGCCGGCCGAGATCACCACCAGCATGAATTCGCGGTCGGCCAAGAGCTCACGCAAGCCGGCGAAGCGCTCAGCCAGATGCGCCTTCCGCCCCTCGGTCAGCACGGGGTCGGGCGGCAGCAGCACCCGCGCGCCGACTGCGGCCAACAGGGCCGCAACCACCATCCAGACCAGGACCAGCTCCGGCGAGCCCTTGGCCAGGATCGCGCCCATGCCGACATTGGCCAGGATGAAGGCCGCCGAGCCGATCCCACGCGGCCAGCCATAGTTGAAGCCGTCGCTCGCCGCCCGGCGCATCACGATCACGTCGGTCAGGGGCGGCAGGGAGACGAAGCAGGAGCTGGCGACGAACCAGACCCCGAACCACCACAGGAAGCCCAGCTGCGGGCTCAGCAGCAGGTAGCTCGCCGCCGTCGCGAGCGCGAGCAGCATCAGCGGCGTGCGCCGCGCGCGGAAGCTGTCGGCCCAGATGGCGATGGCCGGCGCCATGACGACCCGCGCGATCATCGGCGCCGCCAGGATCAAGCCGATCTCGGCCCCGGTCAGGCCTCGATGGTGGAACCAGACCGGCGCATAGGGCGAGCTCGCGCCGTTGCCGACGAAGATCGCAGCGTAGAACAGGCCCAGGCGGATCGGCAGCGACATGGCCTCATCGGCCTATCGCGAGTCGGCGCCCGCCCGCTGGCGTGGCGGATCAGCTCAGGTCGAAGATCAGGCGCAGGCCGGCGATGACCTCGTCCCTGGCCTGCTGGTCGCCGCCCGGGCGGCGGAACACCTGCAGGTCTGGCTGGATCTTCAGGCGCTTGGTCAGGCGGTCGGAATAGGTGATCTCCAGGCTGCTCTCGGCGCGAGCGGAATTCACGCCGGCATCGGCCGCATTGGCGCGCGCCTTGGAGGACAGAAAGCCCTGCTCCACCCCGACCGAGAAGGCGCTGTCGGGACGGGCCTCGAACACATGCTCGACCAGCAGCCCCGCCTGCCAGCCGCCGCGATAGGGCGTGGTGTCGCCGTCAGCGAGACCGGCCCGCAGGAATCCCTTCACCTGGGCGCCTGGCGCGTCCTCGGGCGTGAAGGCGTGCTCGGCCAGGACATAGGCGCCCTGGGCCGTGCGCCGGACCGGTTTTCCGACCGCATCGAGGTCGCGGATGTCGTCCTGCTTCAGCGTGTATCGCCAGGCGCCGACCGCCAGGCGGGTCGAGCCCTTCAGCCCGCCCTCGACGATGGTCAGCGCGCCGCGGTCGAGGCCCATGTCGACGCCGTGGGGATCGCCCAGCGTGCTGGCGTCGGCGTTCAGCACCGCACCCTGCACATAGCCGCGCGCGCCTTCCACATGCAGGCGCACCGCCAGGGTCGTGGACGGGAAGATCGAGGGCCCGTTCGGCCCGGTCGAAGCGAGTTCGGAGCCCACGCCGAACGGCGGCGCCATCAGGAGGCCCGACGCCGCGGTCGAATAGAACTCGCTGTTCAGGTCGTAGAGGCCGGCGCGCACATTGGCGTGGCCACCGGCGAAATCCTGCTGCACCCACAGCTCGTAGAGCCGCGTCCGGGCGCGGGCCACCTCGATATTGTCGATGCCCTGCAAGGTCCCGGCGACCTCGTTCGGACGGCCGCCGCTGTTGTTCAGCACGTGGATGTGCGCGGATGCGCCGCTCCAGCCCGCGGCCTTGTCCAGGTCCAGATCGGCCTTGAGGTCGAGATTGTCGAGAAAGCGGCCCGACTTGCTGGGTCCCCCCGAGATCGGCCCCATGACGTCGGCCTTGTAGGTGAACTCATGGCTCACCGCCTCGTCGGCATGAGCCACAGCGCCCAGGGATGCGGCGGCGCAGACACCCGCCGCGGCGCCGCGCAATGCGCGCGCCTTAGCAAAACCGATCATGACAACCCCACCTTATTGTTGGGGTCGTTCTACCGTTCTGGTCTGAAACAAGCGTAAAGCAACCAGCGGTCGATCAAGTACTAGCAACAATAGTATTGCACTCATGACTGCGCGCTATTGTCGCACCTTTTGGAATAGAGCTTCGTTAACCGTGATTCACTCATAGGTCCGGAACGCGACTTTCGCGGCTTGCGAGGCGGGGCAGGACGACGTGAAGACGATCAACCAGAAGGTCATGGCGGCCGGCGCCGCGGTCCTGCTGCTCTGCGCGGCGACGGCCGGCGCGGGCATGTGGATCTCGCGCGATCTCACGGCGGGCCTGCAGAACACCCTTCGGACATCGTCGGTGCTGCGCCACCACATGGAAGCGGACATGATGCACGACGCCCTGCGGGCGGATGTGTTCTCGGCCCTGCTCGCCGCCGACCCCAAGAACGGCGTCTCCGCCGACCAGGTCCACAAGGATATCACCGAGCATTCCGCCAGCTTCCGAGACGCCATCCAGGAAAACGAGAAACTCGCAACCGATCCCGCTACGCGCGAGGCGCTGAAGGCGGTCGAGGGGCCGCTGGACACCTACATCAACGGCGCGCAGCACCTGGTCGACCTCGCCGGCAAGGACCCCGCCGCCGCCCAGGCCGGCCTGCCGGCCTTCCTCGCCCAGTTCAGCGCCCTCGAAGTGGCCATGGAAAAGGCCACCGAGACCATCGAGGGCCGCGCCAGCGCCACCGCCGCCAAGGCCGAAGCCGGTTCGAAGTTCGCCCAGACCGCCATGACGGTCCTGCTGGGTCTGGGCGTCACCTTCGCCATCGGCCTGATCGTCTTCGCCCGTCGCACGGTGATCGCGCCGATCCACGACCTGACCGAGGACATGCGCCACCTGGCCGCCGGCCGAACGGATATTGCGCTGAAGGGCGCCAAACGCGGCGACGAGGTGGGCGACATCGCCCGCGCCGTCCGCGCCTTCCAGGACGTGATCGTCGAGCGCACCCGCCAGGAGGCCGAGGCCGCCGAGCAGCGCCGCCTGGCCGAAGCCGAGGCCGAGTTGCGCGCCGCCTCCGAGCGCGCCGAGCGGGCGCGCGAACAGGCCGTGGTGGTGGACGCCCTGGCCGGCGGGCTGGAGCACCTCGCGGCCGGCGATCTCGCCCACCGCCTGAACTCGCCCTTCAGCGCCGACTACGAAAAGCTGCGCGCCGACTTCAACGGCGCCATGTCCAAGCTGCAGGAC
>CAMFHW010000305.1 GCA_945952175.1 uncultured Phenylobacterium sp.
GGCGTTGACGCCGGAGAAGGTGGCGTAGAGGGCGCGGACGCCGGCGGGGTCGAGGGTCAGGGTCCAGGCGCGGGTCTCGTGGGCGATGTCGACGAAGCCGGCGGCGGCGAGGTCGACCGCGCGGTACTCGGTGTCGAGGGCGTAGGTCGGGCGGCTGCCTACGCCGGCCGAGGGGTTGTCGCCGTCACCCAGCAGGCCGACCGTGGCCTCGTGGAAGGGGTCGGCACGGGCAAGGTCGCCGAACTCGTTCCAGACCAGGGCCCAGGCGCCGCCCGGACGCAGGAGGCGAGCCGCCTGGGCGTGGCCCCGCGTCGGCGCGACCCAATGGAAGGAGGTCGCGGCCAGGCCGAGGTCGAATGTGGAGGGCGAAAGGTTCGCATCTTCAAAGGCCTGGTCGCGGACCTGCATGTCCGGCAGGGCTCGGGCGAGCCAGGCGGCCAGGCGCGGGTCCGGCTCGAAGCCGACCAGGGGATGGGCGCCGAGCGCCAGGAGCCGGGCGCTGGCGAGGCCGGTTCCCGGCCCGACCTCGAAGGTGGCGCAGCCTGGCCGGAGGCCGCAGCGGTCCTGCAGCACGTCCCAGACCCAGTCCGGATAGGCCGGGCGCGCGGCATGATAGGCCGCCGGGTCTAGACCGAAGACCGAGCGGCCCGCGGTCCGGGCGAGTCGGGTCATCTCTGGGCGAGCCTGGGGTCGAGCTCGAGGGCGCGAGTGTCGTCGTCCCTGGCGCGTCCGTAGTCGTGAAGGCCGACCCGGGCCAGACTGCGGAAGCGATAGGCGAGCGCGTCGCGGCCGTTGAGGGCGATGGCGGCTGAGAGGTCGGCGACGGCGGGCTCGTAGCGGGCCAGCGACAGCTGGGCATAGCCGCGGCCGCGCAGGGATTCGGCGTCCTCGGGGAAGGCCTGGAGCGCCAGATCGTAGTCGGCGAGCGCGCCTGCGAAGTCCCCCTGCCCGGCCCTCAGGCCGGCGCGGGCGCGATGGGCGCGGACGGAGGTCGGCGTCAGCCGGATCGCGGCCTCGATGTCGCCGAGCGCCCGGGCGGCGTCGCCCTTGGCCTGCAACGCCTGGGCGCGGTTCACATAGGCGGCCGCCAGGGTCGGGTCGACGCGGATCGCGCCGGTGAAGTCGACGATGGCCTTGTCCCAGTCGCCCTTGGCCAGCCAGGCGCTGCCGCGGTTGTTGAGCGCGAGAAGGCGGCGTGGGTCGGCGCGCAGGACCTGATCGTAGTCGGCGATGGCCCGGTCCCACTCACCCTTGGCCAGCCAGCCGTCGCCACGGCCGCGCAGGGCCTCGACGTCCTGCGGATTGAGCTGGATCGCCGCGTCGTACTCGGCGATGGCGTGGTCGGCGTCGCCGCGGGCCTGGTAGATCACCGCGCGGTCGGCATGGGCGGCGGCGAACCTCGGATCGAGGCGCAGGGCTTCGGCCGCATCGGCGTCGGCGCGGGCGGTGTCGCCCTTGGCGAGCCAGGCCAGGCCCCGGTCGCGGAAGGCCTGGGGATTGGCGCGGTCGCGGGCGATGGCGGCCGAATAATCGGCGATCGCCTCGTCGAGGCGGTGGAGATTGCGCCAGGCGGCGGCGCGGCTGATGTAGGCGCCGGCGTCGTCGGGGGCGAGGCGGATCGCCTCGTCGAGATCGGCGAGGGCGCCGGGCGAGTCGCCGCCGGCCAGCCGCAGGGCGGCGCGGTTGAGGCGGGCGCTGCTGAGGGCCGGGGCGAGCGCGACCGCCTCGTCATAGTCGGCCCGGGCGGCGTCGGCCCGGCCGAGGGCGGCGCGGACCATGCCGCGGTTCACGTGGGTCTGGGCGTTCAGCAGGCTCATCTGGGCCTGGCGGGTTCCCCGACGATCCTGGGCGCCGATGCCCCGGTCGTTGAGGTCGCCGACATTGGCCTTCAGCACCGCGTCGTAGTCGGCGAGGGCGCGGGGAAGGTCGCCGCGCGCCTGGTAGGCGTAGCCGCGGTTGCGCTGGGCCAGCCAGCGCACGGCCGGCGGCTGCCACTTGTCGGAGATCACCCGGCCGCAGGCGAGGATCGCCTCGTCCGGCCTGGAGGAGCCGCAGCGATAGCGGTCATCGTTGTCGGCGGCGTGCGCGACACCCGCCAGGCTCGCCGCCGCGATCAGGCCGAACAGGAACCGCCGCGCGCCCATCGTCTCTCCCCAAGGTTGCGGAGCGTGCGACGGCGGGCGGTTGGTGGTCAAGTCGAGAGCCTGCACTTCCGATGGGCTCTTCCTGGCGAACGCCGGGATCCAGATCCTGAAGCGTGGAGCCTGGCGGGGCGTCGGCTCTTAACCGCGCCTTCGGCCCGGGCGGCGGGTTCGGCGGCCGGCCACGGGCGACGCCTGGGCCGCGCGGTTGGTGGTTGCCCTGGCGGCGGGATCAGGCGCGAATGAGGCATGCGACGGAGGGTCAGATGGATGGCACGCGGCGGAGCGTCATGGCGGGCGGGCTGGCGGTGAGCGCGGTGGGGGCGAGCCCCGCCAGGCCTGGCGGAAAAGCGCCGCCGCCTCCCCCACCCACGGTCGCCGAGCTGGTGGGGGAGTATGGCGCGCCGGACAACATCCTGACGGTCTATGAGGCCGGCGGCGCGCTGATGGCCGATGGGCGCGGGCTGAAGGCCGTTGCGCTGAAGCCAGTGGGCAAGGACCGCTATGTCGGCGCCGATACCGAGCTGGAGGTCGCCCGGGCGGCGAACGGGGCGGTGAGCGGCGTCTTCCTGGCCCACCAGGGCTTGCCGCGGCGCGACTTCGGGGCCGAGGTGCAGGCCAAGATCCGGGCGGGCGTACATCCGGCCGCCGCCGCGGCCCTGCGCGCCCAGGCGCTGGCGGCGACACCGCCGAGGGAACCGCCGCCGGCGCGGCCGGCGGACCTGGTGGACCTGACCAAGGTCGACCCGGCCATCAAGCTCGACATCCGCTATGCCGGCTCAAACAACTTCATGGGCTTTCCGCTCTACGAGCGGGCGGCGGCCTATATGCAGCGGCCGGCCGCCGAGGCGGTGGGGGCGGCGCTGAAGCGGCTGAAGCCGCAGGGCTTCGGCCTCTTGATCCACGACGCCTACCGGCCCTGGTTCGTGACCAAGATGTTCTGGGAGGCGACGCCGCCGGAGGGCCGCATCTTCGTCGCCGATCCGGCCCAGGGCTCGCGGCACAATCGCGGCTGCGCGGTGGACCTGACGCTGTACAGCCTGGCGGACGGCAAGCCGGTGGAGATGACCGGGCGCTATGACGAGATGTCCCAGCGCTCCTATCCGGCCTATGTCGGCGGAACCTCGCGGCAGAGGTGGCATCGCGAAGTGCTGCGGGCGGCGATGGAGGCGGAGGGGTTCGCCGTCTATCCGCAGGAATGGTGGCACTTCGACTACAAGGACTGGGCGCAGTACGGCATCGGGACGGCGACGTTCACGGAGCTGGCCGGGCGTTAGGTTTTTCGAACCACGAACCACACGAACCCACACGAACGGGCAGGTTCGGCGGGGTGGCGGCGGCTGGGCCGCTGCAAAGGATTGGCCACGGAAAACACGGACGGACACGGACAAGAGCGCGCGAAGCGCGCCTCCAATCGATCTGCTGAGGCTCAGGCAAGCTGTTCGTGTTTTTCGTGTTTTTCGTGGTTCCCGACTGGCAGCCTCGACGCGTCGGAAGCGCTTGAAGATTCGAACCACGAAAAACACGAAAAACACGAACGGGGTTCGGAGGGGCTGAGCTTCGTTTGGATCGCGCTTCGCGCGGGGTGTTGCTGGGCCGTCCGTGCTTTCCGTGTTTTCCATGGCTGACCTTCACGGCGGTCGCGCCGCGCTGGCCTCGCCGGCCTGGTCCGTTCGTGTGGGTTCGTGTGGTTCGTGGTTCCCCTTCTCTATTCAATCGTCGATGGCGGCGTAGGCGGCGGTCCAGAAGTCGGTGAAGACGGCGGGGGACCAGGGGCCTTCCATCATGCGCTGGGTGAGGAGGATGCCGACCAGGTCTTCGGCGGGGTCCGAATGGCCGGAGGTGCCGTAGCCGCCGTCCCAGCCGAAGCGGCCGGGGTTGGCGAAGACATCGGTGCGGCGGGTGACGACGGCCATGCCGAAGCCCCAGCTGGCGCCCTCATCGAAGAACAGCTCCTGGCCGACGCGCTGGGCCGGGGTGAGCTGGTCGGAGGTCATCAGCTCGACGGTGGGACGCGACAGGATGCGGGTCGAGCCCAGGCGGCCGCCGCCCAGCATCATGCGGCAGAAGGCCAGGTAGTCTTCGGCGGTGGAGACCAGGCCGCCGCCGCCGGATTCGAAGGCGACGGGCCTGGCGAAGCGGCTCGCCTCGCCCGTCTCGTCGAGGCTGACGGGCTGGCCGGTGGCGGGATCGCCGCCATAGGCGCCGGGGATGCGGTGGGCCTGGCCGGCGGGCGCGCGGAAGCCGGTGTCCTTCATGCCCAGCGGCTCGAAGAGGCGCTCGCGCAGGAAGGCGCCGAGGGTCTGGCCGCTGGCGCGGGCGATCAGCACGCCCAGGATGTCGGAGCCGGTGTGGTAGCGCCAGCTCTCGCCGGGCTGGTGCAGCAGGGGCAGGCCGGAGAGCCGCTTGAGGTATTCGTCCGGACCGAAGGGCGGCGGCGTGGGGCCGGGCGCGAGGCCCGCCTCGGCCTGGGCCTTCTGGATCGGATAGGTCCCGGGCGGGACCATCAGGGCGCCGTAGCCCGCCGTGAAGGTGAGCAGATGGCGCGGGGTGATGGGACGCTGCGCCGGGACGACATCGTCGATCTCGGAGGCCGGCGTTCGCAGCACCTTGCGGTCGGCGAGCTCCGGCAGGAGAGCGTCGACCGGTTCGTCGAGCCGCAGCCGCCCCTCCTCCACCAGGATCATCGCCGCGGCGGCGGCGATCGGCTTGGTCATCGAGGCGATACGGAAGATCGCGTCGTGCGCCATGGGCGCCGGGTCGCCGAAGGCGGCGGCGCCCATGGCCTCGACATGGGTCTGGCCCTTGCGGGAGACCAGGGCGACGAGGCCCGGCATGCGGCCGCCATCGACATGGCGCTGGAGCGCGTCACGCAGGCGGCGAAGGCCATCGGCCGACAGCGGGCTCACGAGACGTGCTCGAACTCGGCGTCGATCTCCAGCGCGATGGGGTCGACGAACATCGGCGCCATGCCGAAGTCCTGCGGCTTGATCCGGGTGGTCGCGTGGACGCCCAGGCGCGGATGACCGCCGAAGCCCTTGCCGGCGCCGACCAGCTCGACGTCGAAGACCACCGGGGCGGTCTTGCCCATCAGGGTGAACTGGCCCTCGACCTTGCCGTGGGTGGCGTCGGTCTTCCGGAAGGCCGTGGAGACGAAGGTAGCGTCCGGGAAGGCCTTGGAATTCAGGAAGCCTTCGCCGGCGAGCTGGGTGGCGAAGTTCGGCACCGGCGTTTCGATGGAGGCGGTCTTCACCGTGACGGTGAGCTTGTTCTTCGCCGCATCGGCGGGATCCCAGGCCAGCTGGCCGGCGGCGTCGCCGAAGCGGAAGACGCTGTAGGAATAGCCGATGTGGGAGACGCGGGCGATGACGCCGGTATGGGCGGCGTCGATCTTATAGGATCCGGCCCGGGCGTCGGCGGGGCTCTTGCCGCCACAGAAGACCTGGGCGGGGACGCCGGGCGGGCCGCCCCCTTGCGCGAACGC
>CAMFHW010000306.1 GCA_945952175.1 uncultured Phenylobacterium sp.
GCCGTCGACGGCCTCGCTTCCAGCACCCAGGCCGGCGTCGCCTTCGTGTTCGGCTTCCTGGCCGGCGGTGGCGATCAGCCGTACCAATTGACCAACCCCGGGGCGATGTTCGTGTTCGCGTTCCGCGTCCTGCCGGTGATCCTGGTGGTCTGCGCGCTGGCGGCCCTGCTCTGGCACTGGCGGATCCTCAAGTGGGTCACCCAGGGCTTCGGCTTCCTGTTCGAGAAGACCATGGGCCTGCGCGGCCCGCCGGCGCTCGCCACCGCCGCCACCGTCTTCATGGGCCAGGTCGAGGGCCCGATCTTCATCCGCTCCTACTTGAAGAGCCTGTCGCGCTCGGAGCTGTTCATGCTGATCGCGGTCGGCATGAGCTGCGTCTCCGGCTCCACCATGGTGGCCTATGCGACCATCCTGAAGGGCGTCCTGCCCAACGCCGCGGCCCACGTGCTCACCGCCTCGATCATCTCGGCGCCGGCCGGCGTGCTGCTGGCGCGTATCCTGGTGCCGCGCCGCCCCGAGGACGAGACCGACGGCGAGGTCGATCCGGCCCAGGACAAGGTCTACGAAAGCTCCATCGACGCCATGATCAAGGGCACGTCCGACGGCCTGCAGATCGTGCTCAACATCGCCGCCACCCTGATCGTCTTCGTGGCCATCGTGGCGATGATCAACGGCATCCTGGGCCTCTTCCCGCCGGTGGGCGGCGCGCCGCTGTCGGTGGAACGCGGCCTGGGCGCCATCTTCGCCCCCCTGGCCTGGTCGATCGGCGTGCCCTGGAAGGACGCCTCCGCCGCCGGCGCCCTGCTGGGCGTCAAGCTGGTGCTCACCGAGTTCACCGCCTTCATCCGCCTGGGCGCGACCCCGGTCGGCGCGCTGGACGAGCGCACCCGCGTGATCATGACCTATGCTCTGTGCGGCTTCGCCAATATCGCCTCGGTGGGCATGAACGTGGCGGGCTACACGGTCCTGGTGCCCGAGCGCCGCTCGGAGGTGATCAACATGGTCTGGAAGGCGATGGTCTCCGGCTTCCTGGCCACCTGCGTCACCGCCGCCGTGGTCGGGGCCATGCCGCGCGAACTTTTCGCCCACTAGGATCCAGGCCCCTGGGAGGGATCGACCATGAAGCTCTACGACACGCCGCTGGCCCCCAATCCGCGCCGCGTGCGCTGGTTCATGGCCGAGAAGGGCATCGAGGATGTCGAGATCGTGCGCCTCAACCTGATGGAGGGCACGCATAAGCAGCCGGACTATCTGGCCAAGGCCGGCCTGCCCAACGTCCCGGCCCTGGAGATGGACGACGGGACCACGGTCACCGAATCCGTCGCCATCTGCCGCTATCTCGAGAGCCGCTATCCCGAGCCCAATCTGTTCGGCCGCACGCCGGAGGAGACGGCGGTGGTCGAGATGTGGATGCGCCGGGCCGAGATGCTGGTCGCCACGCCCTTCATGCTCGGCGTCCGCCACCTGCACCCGGCGCTCGCGGCCCTGGAGAAGCAGGAGCCGGCGATCGGCGAGTACAATCGCGACCAGGGCCTGCGGGCCCTGCGGGTCTTCGACCGCCGTCTCGCCGGCCACGAATGGCTGGCGACCGACCGGCTGACCATCGCCGACATCGTCGGCTTCATCGGCATCGACTTCACCCGGATGCTGAAGCTGGCCATTCCGGAAGACCTTATTCACGTCCAGCGCTGGGCCCAGGCGATGCGCGAACGCCCGGCGGCCAAGGCGGGGATGTAGCGGCGATGAAGGCGGCATGGCTCGGCTTTGCGTTCCTGGCCCTGGCCGCCGGCCCGGCGCTCGCCCTCGATCCGGGAACCGCCGGCGGCGCCTATGACCGCGAGGGCGTGAAGCTCGCCTTCACCCACGCCGTGGCCCTGGCCCAGGACAACGCCGAGGGCGCCCTCGACCATCCGAACCAACTCCGCGTCCTGCTCAGCGACCGCGAGGTTCCGCCCCAGGCCCTGGAGGGCCTCATCTTCCCGCCGGTTCGGGCCCTGGCGCGCGCCGGGGAGGTGAGGGGCCTGCTCCTGGAATTCGACCCCGCCGACCGCACCAGCCTGCAGGTCACGGTGCTCGCCAAGCCCGACGACCCCGACGCCTTTCTGCCGAACATCTCGCTCTCGAACAGTGAGGGGCTCTGGAAGCGCCTGGAGGTCAGCGCCAACCGCGCGGCCGGCGACTATCCGCGCGAAGGCGATGGCGACGGTCTGGCCTTCAGCTTTTCCGCCCCGGTCTTCACCAACCCGGTGGTCGCCGACCTCAAGGGCCCGGCCGCGGCGTCCAGTGAACAGGTGCGGGTCCTGATCGCCCGCGCCGAGGCGGTGGGGCGCGGCGATCTCGCCAGCGTCCTGGCCGTCACCGCCAGGCCTGCCCAGGAGACCCTGCGCAAGCTGCCGCCCGGCGCGCTGAAGGCCGCCTCGTCGCAGGCGCCCGCCATGATCAAGGCCCTGAAGACCGCCAAGCGGGTGGTCGTCCGCCGCGACACCGCCGCCGTCCTTACCGCCGATGGAAGCTGGGCGAGCCTGGTGCTGGAGGACGGCGCCTGGAAGATCGCCGACTGAGCTATTTGCGAGGCGGCACGGGATAGATGATGAAATCGTCGTGGGTGTCGCGCACAACCGTATCGCCCATCTTGTGGACCGCGGCCTGCAACTCCAGCAGGTCGGAATAGGGCAGTTCCAGCGCGCGTTCGTCCGGATGCTCGGCCGCGGCGTCCTTGAAGTCCTTGCCCGCCGTCCGCGTCATCTCGATATGGGCGCCCAGGATCGCCTTCGGCCGATGGGTCCTGGTGAAGCCGACCACCCGGTCGATGCTGTCGCGGAAGTCGCCGAACATGTTGGACGGCACATAGAGCCGTCCCGGATAGAGGGTGTCGCCCGACAGCAGCAGGCGGTCCTTCTCGTCGAACACCAGAATGTGCGCCGGCTGGTGGCCCGGCGTCGGGATGATGTCGAGCGTCCGGCCGCCCAGGTCGTAGCGGACGATCTGCTTCGGCCAGTCGGCGATCTTGAAGAATTCGGCGACCTCGGGGGCCGTACGGCCCACCACCACGGTGTCCGGCCGGTCCTTGAACTCGGCGTCGCCCTGCACGTGGTCGCCGTGGCCGTGGCTGTGGGCCACCACCAGCGGAATCGACTTGCGATGATGGGCCGCCAGCCACTGGTCGATCACCGCGTCGACCGCCGGGCGGATCTTCAGGCCTCCCGCGCCGCTGTCCAGCAACAGGGCCCGGTCCTTGCCGAACAGCAGGTAGAGGAACGGCGCCTCGAAATTGGTCTTCACCGACTGGCGGATCACATAGGTGTCGGCGTCGAGCTTCTGGACCTGGGTCTGCGGCTCCTCGGCCTTGGTCCCGTCGATCCAGGGCTGAAACATCGGCTTGGCGGCGACGGGCCCGGCAGCCAGCAGGGCGGCGGCGCAGAGGGGACAGGTTGAACAACTCCAGCGAAGAGGCCGGCGTCGGGGGCGAGTTGTTCAACCTGTCCCCGAAATAGCCTCTTCAGGTCCGGGGGCGCGTCTTCTTGATGATCGCCGAGAAGTTCATCACCGGCTCGCCGCCGGTGGTGATCAGCCCGCGCACGAACACCATGGAGCGGGCGTTCTTCACCACCTCGCCGGTGCATTCGACCAGCGCGCCGGGCGGCACCGAGCCTACGAAGTCGCCGTTGAAGCTGGCGGTCACGCTGTGGCCGTCGGTCAGGGCCTCGCGGGCGATCACGAAGATGGCGTAGTCGGCGAAGGTCATGATCGCCCCGCCGTGCATGAAGCCGCCGCCGTTCATGTGCTTGTGCTCGGCGCGGAAAGCGGCGACCGGCCGGCCGTCCTCGCCGATACGGTAATAGTAGGGCCCAGCGTGATCCTCGAACGGGTCGGCGCTGTAGAAGGTCCAGCCGGCCCATTCGCCGCTCTCGACCACCTTGTGCACCCAGCCCGTGGCCTGTTCTTCGCCGCCGTCCATGCTTCGTCCCCTCAACCGTCCGCGAGGGTTTGCCCGCCGCGCTTCTGAACTCTAGTTTGCGAGCGACCTAAGCGGCGGGGCGGGATCATGCAAGGTCCCGCCGACGCCCGACCTCCGCGAAACGAGACGACCACGAAATGGCCCTGGATATCGAGACCCGCGACCAGCTCATCGAGACGGTGAGGCGCTTCGTCGCCGAACGGCTGCGCCCGCTGGAGGCCCAGGTCTCCGAGACCGACACCATGCCCGACGAGGTCATCGAGGAGATGAAGGGCCTGGGCCTGTTCGGCCTGTCGATCCCCGGCGAATACGGCGGTCTCGATCTCAACATGGAAGAGGAAGCCCTGGTGGCCGTCGAGCTCGGCCGCACCAGCCCCGCCTTCCGCTCGGCCTTCGGCACTAATGTCGGCATCGGCTCCCAGGGCCTGGTGATGTTCGGGGACGAGGCTCAGAAACAGAAATATCTGCCCGGCATCGCCTCGGGGGACATCATCACCTCCTTCGCGCTCACCGAGCCGGAGGCCGGCTCCGATTCCGCCTCGGTGCAGACCCGCGCCGTGCGTGACGGGGACCATTACGTCCTGAACGGCGCCAAGCGCTTCATCACCAACGCCAACAAGGCCCACCTCTTCACGGTCATGGCCCGCACCGATCCCAGCAAGCCGGGCGGCGGCGGGGTCTCGGCCTTCCTGGTCGAGCGCAACCTGCCGGGCCTGTCGGTGGGCAAGCCCGAGAAGAAGATGGGCCAGCAGGGCGCCCATGTCTGCGACGTGATCTTCGACAATGTCCGCGTGCCGGTTGAGAACCGCCTGGGCCAGGAGGGCGAGGGCTTCAAGGTCGCCATGCAGGTGCTCGACCGCGGCCGCCTGCATATCTCGGCCGTGTGCATCGGGGTCGCCGAGCGCCTGATCGCCGACAGCGTCGCCTACGCCTCCGAGCGCAAGCAGTTCGGCCAGGCCATCGCCCAGTTCCAGCTGATCCAGGGCATGATCGCCGACTGCAAGACCGAAGCCCTGGCCGCCAAGGCGCTCACCTTCGAGACCGCGCGCCGCCGCGACGCCGGCCAGAACGTCACGCTGGAGGCCGCCGCGGCCAAGTATTTCGCCTCGGAGATGGTCGGGCGTGTGGCCGACAAGGCCGTCCAGATCTTCGGCGGCGCCGGCTACATCGCCGACTACGGCGTCGAGCGCTTCTATCGCGACGTGCGGATCTTCCGCATCTACGAGGGCACCAGCCAGATCCAGCAGGTGATCATCGCCCGCGAGACCCTGAAGCGGGGCGGCTGATGCGCGCCAATGTCGACATGGAGGCCGTCATCCTCGACGTCCTGGCCAAGCTCGCCCCTGGCAAGTCCGCCTCCTCCGAGGAGGTCGCCCGCGCCGCCGATCCGGAGAACTGGCGCAAGCTCACGGGCCACCTGCGCAACACAGCCCGCGGCATGGCGCGCCAAGGCAAGATCGTGGTGACCCGCCACGGCAAGCCAGCCGACCCCGAGAAATTCAAGGGCGTCTACCGCCTGCGCCTGCCCACCGAAGACGAACGCGCAGCGGCCATCGAAGCCGCGGCCTCCACGGGAGAAGACCAATGATCCTCTACGGCTCGTCGCTGTCGCCCTATGTGCGCAAGACCCTGGCCTTCGCGGCCGAGAAGGGGATCGA
>CAMFHW010000307.1 GCA_945952175.1 uncultured Phenylobacterium sp.
GTACAGCGCCACGGTGGGCTTCTCGGCCTACGAGCTCGACCTGTTCGGCCGGGTGCGCAGCCTCAACGCGGCCGCCCTGCAATCCTTCTTCGCCAGCGAGGAGAACCGCCGCGCAGTCCAGATCAGCCTGATCGCCGAGGTGGCGGCCGACTACCTGACGCTCGCCGCCGACCAGGACCTCCTGAAAGTCACCCAGGACACCCTGAAGAGCCGCGAGGACGACTTCGCCCTCACCCGCAAGCGCTTCGACATCGGCGCCATCTCCGGCCTCGACCTCAGCCAGGCCCAGACCCTGGTCGAGCAGGCGCGCAGCGACGCCGCAACGGCGACCGCCCGCGTGGCCCAGGACCGCAACGCCCTGCAGCTGGTCGTCGGCGCCACCGTGCCTGAGGCGCTGTCGCCCAACGGCGACATCACGGGCGTGAAACTGCTGGCCGACCTCCAGCCCGGCTTGCCGTCCGACGTCCTGACCCGCCGTCCCGACGTGCTGTCGGCCGAGCACAGCCTTGAGGCCCAGAACGCCAATATCGGCGCGGCGCGCGCGGCCTTCTTCCCGCGCATCAGCCTCACCGCCTCGACCGGCGCGGCCAGCACGGACCTGAACAGCCTGTTCAACGCGGGGACGGGCGCCTGGAGCTTCACGCCCCAGATCGTCCTGCCGCTGTTCAACGGTGGGGCCAACATCGCCAACCTCAAGGGGGCCAAGGCCAATCGCGACATCGCGCTCGCCCAGTACGAGAAGGCGATCCAGACGGCGTTCCGCGAGGTGGCCGACGCGCTGGCCGTGCGCGCCACCGTCCGCGATCGCGTCGAGGCCCAGCAGCGCCTGGTGGCCGCCGCGACCGAGACCCAGCGCTTGACCCAGGCGCGATACGATCGGGGCGTGGACAGCTATCTCAACCTGCTCGACGCCCAGCGGACGCTGTATGGCGCCCGGCAGAGCCTGCTCACGGCCGAACTGGTCGAAGCGCTCAACCGTGTCGAGCTCTACAAGACCCTCGGCGGCGGCGGCCGCTAGGCGACCGCCGCGGTTTGATTGACGATGTAAATTTATCATTGCCGGCGCGGGTCGGGCGGGCTAGGCCTAGAGGCGGAAAGAGGGATGATCGCCCCGATCTCCCGCCATCTGGGGAGCGCCCCGTGCGACCACTCCTGGCTCTCGCCCTGGGCGCGATGCTCGCGCTCGGCCCCGCCGCGGCCCTCGCCAACCCGCTCGACGTCGATCCGCCGCAGGACAAGGCCGCGCCCGCCGGCCTGATCCCCCTGGCTCTGCCCACCCATGGCGAGACCGTGAATGCGGTGCTCTACACGGCCGCCGGCGCGGGCCAGCATCCGACGGTCCTGCTGCTGCACGGGTTCCCGGGGTTCGAGGGGAATCTCGATCTCGCCCGCGCCCTGCAGCGCGACGGCTGGAACGTGCTGACCTTCCACTATCGCGGAAACTGGGGCAGCCCGGGGAAATACAGCTTCACCCACTGCATCGAGGACGCGCAGGCGGCGCTCCTCTGGCTGCATGCGCCGAGCCCCGAGGTCGCCGCCCGCATCGATCCGGACCGGATCGTCGTGATCGGCCACAGCCTGGGCGGCTTCACCGGCGCGGCGGCCGCCGCCGGCGATCCCCGTGTCCTCGGCGCGGCCCTGATCTCCGCGGCGCCCGTCGGCTCGATCGGCTACCTGCCCCGCGCCGCCGCCATCACGGTGATGGAGCAGAACCTCCTGAACCGACAGGGCCTGCAGACCATCGGCGACACCACGCCCGAGGCCCTGGCGGACGAAGCGATCAGCAAGGTGAAGGTCTGGGGCTGGCCGCAGTTCGCGCCTGGCCTGGCCAAACACCCACTGCTGGTGATCACCTCCGAAGACGGTTTCGGCTCCGCCGACGAGGCCCTCGCCAAGGCCGTGGAGACCCAGCCCGGCGCGGCGACGGTGACACGCATCCACTTCGCCACCGACCACAGCTACAACGACCAGAGACTGGCCCTGGAGCGGGCGGTGATCGGCTGGATCGACGGCTTGCCCGGCGCCAAGCCACGCTAGGCCCGCCAGCGCGGGGGCGAGTTCAGGCGGCGATACGAACCCGCAGGAGGTCGACCACCTCTTCCTGGGTATTGGGGAAGAAGACCCGCTTCAGCGCGTCGGCGTCGAAGGGTGCGATCCGCCTCGCGTCCAGCCCGAGGACGTCCGCCGCTCGAACCAGGCCCTCGCCCTGCAGGGCGGCGCTGGCGCGGATGATGGCCTTGGCGCGCTCGTCCGGGATCGACGGGGTCTCGCCCTTCAGCTGGAACAGGGCGAGCGGGAAATCGTAGGCGACCAGCGCAAAGGCATAGGCGCCCACGCCCGCCCGGCGGTCCGACGGCCCGAGGGTCTTGGCGATCTCCGACTGCGCGGCGGGGTTGAGCACGAAATAGACCCTCACCGGCGAGGCGCCCAGGAGCGGGTCGAGCGCGATCAGCGCGTGGAGTTCGGGGATGGCCGCGATAAGGGCCGCGCGGTCGTCGGCACGGGTTTCGTGATGCAGGGGGATGACGTCCGCCGTCATGGCCTCGCTCCCATAATCCTATTTCACCGATAGGATTAAAGTTATATCGATGGACGTCAAGCTCGGCAGGACATCTCCAGGGGCTCAGAAGTTCTCGGGGGCGGCGGCAAAGAAACTCGAAGGCCGCCGGACTGTCGCGCGCCGCGCGGCGGCCCATATCCAGGGCGAGGGCCTTTCAGGAGATGGCATCATGTCCGCCAAGACCGCATTGCGCGCAAACGCCCCTGCCCCGCTGACCGCCGTCGAGGGCCGGCTGGGCTTCACCCGTCCGAGCGCGGAGACGCTCTACACCTATGCCTACGAACCACCGGATGGACAGCCGCGCACGAACGTCGAGCTCGACGAACGCACCGTCCTGATCGCCGACGCCCGGCCGGTGGCCGACACTTTCTCGCTCGACGAGCAAGGCTTCCAGCTGATCCGCCACAGGACGGCGGTGCGCGACTTCTGGGACGAAGCCCAGACCCTGGCGCTCGGCCATCCCGAGGCCGCCGAGATCGTGAAGGCGGCGACCGGAGCCTCGCGGGTGGTGGTGTTCGACCACACCCTGCGCCGGCGGCTCACCGGGACGGAGGACCGCACCGTGGGCCTGCCCCGGCAGCCTGCCACCCGAGTGCACGTGGACCAGACCGTCCGCTCGGGTCCGCAGCGGGTCCGCGACCTGCTGGGCCACCAGGCCGAGGCCCTGCTGCGCAAGCGCGCCGCGATCATCAATGTCTGGCGTCCCATCGGCGCCCCGGCCCGCGACTGGCCGCTGGCGCTCGGCGACGCCGCCAGCGTCGATCCGGCCGACCTGCTGCCCTCCGAGCTGCGTTTCCAGCACCGCACCGGCGAGACCTACGGCGTCGCCTACAATCCCGGCCAGCGCTGGTACTACGTCCCCGGCCTGCAGCTCGACGAGGCGATCCTGATCAAGTGCTGGGACTCGGCGGACGTCGCCCGCTTCGCCCCGCACACCGCGTTCGAGGACCCGACCACCCCGCCCGGCGCGCCGCCGCGCGAGAGCATCGAGTTCCGCACCATCGCCTTCTTCGACTGATCCTCAGGCGAGCTGGGCCTCGGCGCTGGCCTTGGCCGACGGATAGTCGGCCTTGCCGTTGGCGGCGCGGATGTCGCGGTCGGCGACCACGATCCGCTTGGGGGTCTTGTAGCCCGCCAGGTTAGCGCGCACGTGGGCCCGCAGCACCGCCTCGTCGAGGCTGGCGCCGGCGGCCAGCCGCACCACCCCGGTCACCGACTGGCCCCACTTCTCGTCGGGCATGCCGACGACCAGCGCGTCCTCGACGCTGGGATGGGTTTTCAGCGCTTCCTCGACCTCCTCGGGGAAGACTTTCTCGCCGGCGGTGTTGATGCAGGCGTTGCCGCGGCCCAGCAGGGTCAGCGTCCCGTCGGCCTCGACCACGCACCAGTCGCCGGGGATCGAGTAGCGGACGCCGCCGATCGTGCGGAAGGTGCGCGCCGTCTTCTCCTCGTCCTTGTAGTAGCCGACGGGATTGGGCGGGCCGATCGCCACGATGCACGGGACGCCGGAGCCCGGCTCGACCGGATTGTCGTTCTCGTCGAACACCTTGCAGCGCTCTCCGAGCATGAACTTGGCGGTCTGGACCTCCATGCCCTTGGCCATCATCGACTGGCCCATGCCCAGCGCCTCGGAGGACGAGAAGCCGTCGGACAGCATGGCGCCGGGCATGTGCTCCAGCATCCCCTGCTTGACCTCGTAGGACCACATCACGCCCGACGAGACGATCACCATGATCGAGGAGACGTCCCAGCGGCCGGGGTTCTCGTTCAGGGCGTTGAGGATCGGCCGGCCGAAGGAGTCGCCGACGATCACCAGGGTCTGGGGCTTGTGGCGGTCGACCGCGTCCAGCAGCTCGATGGGATCGAAGGCCGCGCCTTCCAGGGTGATCACCGTGCCGCCGGCCAGCATGGTTCCCATGCCGGTGAGCAGGCCCGTGCCGTGCATCAGCGGCGGGGCCGGCAGGATGCGGCCCTGTGGACCGACGGTCTTGGCCGCCGCCGCCAGCGCCTCGAGGGTCTCGGGAACCGGACCCAGCTTGCGCGCCGCCTGCAGGGTGATCTCGCGCAGGTCGTCATGCGCCCACATCACGCCCTTGGGCATGCCGGTGGTGCCGCCGGTATAGATGAAGAACTGGTCGTCGCCCGAGCGCTCGATCTCGACCGGCCCGCCATTGCCCTCGGCCGCCAGGTCCTCGAAGCGTTCGGCGAAGTCGGCGACCTTGCCGTCCGGGCTCACTTCCACCCAGCTCTTCACCTTGGGCAGGCGCGGCCGGATCTGGGCCACCGCATCGCGGAATTCCGTCGAATAGACAACGGTCTGCGCGTCGGAATTGTCGAAGATGTACCAGACCTCTTCGGGCGTGTAGCGGTAGTTGACGTTCACATGCGTCATCCGCGCCTTGAACCCCGCGGCCACGGCCATCAGATATTCCGGCCGGTTGCGCATATAGATGGCGATCTTGTCGCCGGGCTGGGCGCCGCGGGCGATCAGGGCGCGGGCGAGGTTGTTGGTGATCTGCCGGGACTCGCCCAGCGTGACCACGCGCGCACCATGGATGAAGGCGGCATGGTCCTGCGGCAGGACCGGCTCGACCGCATCCAGGATGTCTCCGAAATTCCAACCCACGCGACTTCTCCCCAATCTCGGCGTCCGGTCTTTCGCCGGCTCGCCAACATTGGCGAGTTAGCGCCTAGCGTCCAGACGTCACCTCGCGGAAGGGCCCGACTTTACTTGGCGGAATGGGATGTCCCGATCGACTTCCGGCTCCTTGGGCAGGCCCAGGACCCGCTCGCCGATGATGTTGCGCTGGATCTGGTCGGTGCCGCCGCCGATCGAGGTGAAGTAGGCGTTGAGCGCCAGGAAGTTGGCGTCCTCGGCCCGCGGATGGTCGGGGCCTTCCAGCAGGCTGCCGGCCCGCAGGATCGCGGTCCGCACGCGGGCCTCCTCGTGCAGGATGCGGCTCATGGCCAGCTTGCCGAGGCTCATCACCGGCGATGACGCTGTCTCTTATACACATCTCCGAGCCCACGAGACAAGAGGCAATCTC
>CAMFHW010000308.1 GCA_945952175.1 uncultured Phenylobacterium sp.
GGTCCGCACCTTCCTGCTGGCCGACTAGGTTCACCGAGCTCGCGCCCTTGCCGCGCCCGCCTGGACACCCGGCGGGCGCGGTGATCACCTGCCCGCGCAATCGAGCAGGAGCGACCCGGTGTCCGAGACCCTGACCAAAGACCTTTCCGCCGCGACGGCGGGCGAACTGGCGCGCGCCGTGGCGTCCGGCCAGGTGAGCGCGGTGGAGCTGACCGAGGCCGCGATCGGCCGCATCGAGACGCGCGACGCGGCGATCAACGCGGTGGTGGTGCGCGACTTCGACCGCGCGCTCGCCCAGGCCAAGGCGGCCGACGCCGCCCGCGCGCGGGGCGAGACCAGGCCGCTGCTCGGCGTGCCGATGACGGTCAAGGAAAGCCACAACGTCGCCGGCCTGCGCAGCACCTGGGGCAGCGAGGTGTTCGGCGACTGGGTCGCACCCAAGGACTCGGTCGGGGTGGCCCGGCTGAAGGCGGCCGGGGCGGTGATCCTCGGCAAGACCAATATCCCGCCGTTCCTCAGCGACTGGCAGAGCGCCAACCCGATCTATGGGCGCACGGTGAACCCCTATGATCACGGCCGCTCGCCGGGCGGCTCGTCCGGCGGCGGGGCCGCGGCCCTGGCGGCCGGCATGATCCCGCTGGAGTTCGGCTCAGACATCGGCGGCTCGATCCGCGTCCCGGCCGCCTTCTGCGGCGTCTTCGGCCACAAGCCGACCCACGACCTGATCCCGTCGCGAGGCCACGCGCCGCCCGGCGTGGACGGCAACGGCATCGAGCTGGCCGTGGTCGGGCCGCTGGCGCGGACGGCCTCGGACCTGGAGCTGGCGCTGGACGTGCTGGCGGGGCCCACCGACGAGATGGCCATCGCCTATCGCCTGGACCTGCCGAAGGCGCGGCATGGGAAGCTCGCCGATTTCCGGGTCCTGGTCCTGGACGGCCACCCGCTGGCGCCGCTCGACGACGAGGTGCGCGACGCGATCCGGGCGCTGGCGGTGCGGCTCGACGACGCTGGCTGCGAGGTGAGCCACGAGTCCGAACTGCTGCCCGACCTGGCGCGCCTGCACGAGCTCTACATGGCCATGCTGAATGTGGCGATGACGCGGGGCGGGCCGCCGCCGGAGAACCCGATGGCCGCCCATGCCTGGATGGATCTCAAGGACGGCCAGATCCATTGGATCCGGACCTGGGCGCGGCTGTTCCAGGCCTATGACGTGGTCATCGCCCCGGCCTTCAGCACACCGGCTTTTCCGCACGACGCCAGCGACGAGCGCCATGAGCGCGTGCTGATGGTCAACGGCCAGCCGATGCCGTACTTCACCCAGCTCGCCTGGGCGGGCCTGGCGACCTTCCCGAACCTGCCGTCGACCGCGGCGCCAATCGGGATGTCGAAGGGCGGCCTGCCGATCGGGGTGCAGATCATCGGGTCCTACATGGAGGACCGCACGACCCTGGCCTTCGCCCGGCTGATGGAGGAGGCGTTCGGCGGCTTCCGCCCGCCCGGCGGCTGAGCTGCGCCTTTCCCTGCGGCGCCGCGCGACCTAGGGTCCGCGCCTCAAGAGTCGAGGCGGAGGGCGATATGCGGCGAGAACTCCTGGCGGCTGCGGCCGCGCTGGCGATGGCGGGACCGGCCCTCGCGGCGCCGGCCAAACCAGCGGACGCGGGGCTGGAGCGGTTCCGCTCGCTCTACAAGGAACTGGTCGAGACCAACACGGCCCATTCCGTGGGAAGCTGCACCCTGGCCGCCGAGCGCATGGCGGCCCGGCTGAAGGCGGCGGGCTACACGGACGCCGACCTGCATCTCTTCGCGCCCGAGGGCGCGCCGAAGGACGGCGGGCTGGTCGCGGTGCTGCCCGGCAAGGACGCCAAGGCCAAGGCGATCCTGCTGCTGGCCCACGTCGACGTGGTCGAGGCCAAGCGCGAGGACTGGACCCGCGATCCCTTCAGCTTCATCGAGGAGGACGGCTATTTCTACGGCGGGGGCGCCGGCGGCGACAGAGCGGAGGCGGCGATGTGGACCGAGAGGCTGATGCGGGGGAAGGAGGGGGGCTACGGGGGGAGGCGCACGATCAAGATGGCGCTGACCTGCGGCGAAGAGGGCGGCGGCGGGCCGAACGGCGCCCTGTGGCTGACCAAGAACAAGCGCGACCTGATCGACGCCGAGTTCGCCCTGAACGAGGGCGGCGCGGGCGAGCTCGACGCGGCAGGCAAGCCGGTCTCGAACGACCTGCAGGCGGCCGAGAAGACCGCCCAGTCCTACGTGCTGGAAGTGACCAATGCGGGCGGCCACTCGTCGCGTCCCGTGCCCGACAACGCGATCTATCACCTGGTGCGGGCGGTCGACCGGATCAGCCGCTACGAGTTCCCGGTCCAGTTCAACGACGCCAACCGCGGCTACTTCACCGAGATGGCGGGCATCGTCGGCGGCGAGAAGGGGGCGGCGATGAGGGCGATCGTCGCCAATCCCAACGACACCGCGGCCCTGGCCATCCTGGACCGCGAGCCGAGCTGGCACGCCATGCTGCGCACCACCTGCGTGGCCACCCGCCTGGACGCCGGCCATGCGGAGAACGCCCTGCCGCAACGGGCGCGGGCGACGATCAATTGTCGGATATTCCCCGGCGTGACGATCGAGCAGGTCCGGGACCAGCTGGCCAAGCTGTCGGACGATCCGGAGGTGAAGGTGAGCGTGCCGGCGGGCCGAGGCGAGTCCCCGCCGCCCGCGCCGCTGACGCCCGCGGTGCTGAAGCCGATCCAGGCCGTCACGCAGCAGATGTGGCCGGGGATTCCCGTCGTGCCGTTCCTGCAGCCGGGCGCGACGGATGGCACCCACCTGACCGCCGCCGGCATCCCGACCTTCGGCGTCTCGGGCATCTTCGCCGATCCCGACCTCGGCCATATCCACGGCCTGAACGAGCGGGTGCGGGTGAAGTCGGTCTATGAGGGGCGCGAGTTCCTGTACCGGCTGGTCAAGGCCTACGCGCCGCAGTGAAACCAGGCCGCCATCGCGGGGCCTGTCCCGGCGACCCATGCGCGCCTCACGTCCAGATCAGTCCCGGGACGCGGAGGGTGGCCGGGACAAGCCCGGCCATGACGTCACGGAGATAGGATCTCAGGGCCGGACGGGCTTGCCGCCGGCCTTGTAGACCACGCCGCCCTTCATCACGAACTGGACCCGCTCCATCTCGGTGATGTCGGCCAACGGATCGCCGGAGACGGCGATGATGTCGGCGTAGCGGCCGGTTTGAACCGAGCCGATGTCCTGGGCGTCGCCGATCAGGTCCGAGCCGCCGGCGGTCGCGGCCAGGATGGCGTCCATCGGGGTCATGCCGGCCTTGACCATCAGGGCGAATTCCCGGGCGTTGGCGCCGTGGGGCGACAGGCCCTGGTCGGTGCCGAAGGCGATCTTGACCCCGGCCTTGTAGGCGTCGCCGAGGTTCTTCAGCAGGACCGGCCCGACCTTCAGCGCCTTGGCGGCGGAGGAGGGGTTCAGCTGTTCCGGATGGGTCTGGGCGATCTTCACCACGGTGTCGCCGACCAGCAGGGTGGGGACCAGATAGGTCCCGTGCGCCTTCATCAGCTTGTAGCTCTCCGCGTCGGCGAAGGAGCCGTGCTCGATCGAGTCGACGCCCAGGGTGACGGCCTTATCGATCGCCCCCTTGCCATGGGCGTGGGCGGCGACCTTCATGCCCAGAGAATGGGCGGTGTCGATGACGGCCTTGATCTCGTCGTCGGCCATCAGCTGCTGGTCCGGGTTGTCGCCGATCGACAGGACGCCGCCGGACGGCATGATCTTGATCAGGTCGACGCCCTCGCGGCGGAAGGCGCGCACGATGCGGCGGCCGGCCTCGGGGCTGTCGACGATATTGTCGGTCCAGCCGGGGTGGTTGAGTTCGGCGTCGAGGCCGTTGTGGGCGTCGCCGTGGCCGCCGGTGGGGCCGAGCGGCTCGCCGGCCACGAACATGCGCGGGCCGAGGATGACGCCCTTGGCGACGGCCTTCTTCATCGAGATGATCGTGGCGTTGTCGGCGCCGACGTCGCGGATGGTGGTGAAGCCGGCCTCCAGGGTGGCCCAGGCGGCGCCGACCGAGGCATAGGCGCCGTCATAGCCCGAGCCGGTGACCGCCTCGACGACCGGGTTGCCGCCGTCGAATACGCTGGTGATGTGGTCGTGGGCGTCGATCAGGCCCGGCAGGACGGTGGCGCTCGACAGGTCCACCACCTCGGCCCCGGCGGGGGTGACGAAGCCCGGCTGGACGCCGGTGATCCGGTCGTCATGGATGAGGATCGAGACCTTCTCGCGCGGCGTCTTGGAGACCCCGTCGATCAGCCGGCCGGCATGGATCACCTGATCCTTGGCGAGCGCCGGGCCGGAGGCGGCGGCGAGCACGAGCGCGAGGGCCGCGCCCTGCAAAGCGGTGAGTTTACGCATGGTCTTGATCCCCTCGGAGCGATGGCGGGCCGTCGCGTCCAAACGCGGAATCCCGTCCCTGGCCCATGGTGGAGCTAGGGCGGCGCCTCAGTCAAATGCGGGGCGCGCGCGATGGCCGGCTGGATCGCGGAAAGTTCACGGAACCGGGCTCCCGCGCCCCCGGTTGAGCGGCCACAAACCATAATTGGGAGAACGACCATGGCCGACCGCTGGACCGAAGAACGCGACTGGCGCGATCGTGAGCGCCATTTGTGGCGCAATGGCGAAGCCTATTGGGGACGCGAGGATCGAAGCTTCCGACCCCGCGACGAGGAGATCGCGCGCAGCGATCGCGGTCCGGTGTTCGGCGAGCGCGAGACCGGCGCAAGCTATGGCGGCGTGGCGCCCCGCCGGCCGGACCATACGGGCCCGCGCTACGGGGCGGGGGGCTATACCGGCTATGGCGACCGCGACGACAGCCGCAGCCGGAACGGCTATCGCGATCGCGCGGATCGAAACGCCGGCGCCGACATCTACCAGGAGCGTCGCCCGACCGGGGGTGGTGGGCGGTTTTACGGCGACGATGGCCGCCAGCGCATCTACCGGCAGGAGTCCGGCGAGTCGGGACCCGACTACGGCGCCCGCGGCGACGACCGGGACGCCAACAGCGCGCCGCCGGAATATTGGGAGTTCGGCTTCGGCTATGACGTGTTCGGCCGCGACCGGGCGGCGGAGACGCCGCGCGCACGCTACGGCAGCGACGAACGGTTCGTCTTCGGCCGCGACCAGGACCATCGCGGGCGCGGACCCCAGGGCTACACCCGGTCGGACGAGCGGATCTCCGACGACGTCCACGACCGGTTGACCGAGGATCCCTATCTCGACGCCACGGCGATCTCGGTGGCGGTCAAGGACGGGGAGGTGACCTTGACTGGAACGGTCACCAGCCGCCACGCCAAGCACCATGCCGAACACATCGTCGAGGACCTGTCCGGCGTGAAGCACGTGCAGAACAATCTGCGCGTCCAGGAACTGGCGCGGGACCGGGGAGCCAGCACCACCGCCGCCACGCCGCTGGGCGAGAACTCCAAGCTGAGCGACCAGGCGGCCGGCAAGGCCTGACGGCCTGTTGAAAGACCGCTCGAGGCCCTTTCCCGGTGCCCGGGCAGGGCCTCCTCTTGGCGCACGAGT
>CAMFHW010000309.1 GCA_945952175.1 uncultured Phenylobacterium sp.
GCGCACGACATTGAAGCCCCAGTGCGCCAGGCGACCCAGGTGCGCGTCGGCCTCGTCCAGTGGGAAGGGCCGGCCGATGAAGCTCACCTCGCGGTGGTCGGCGAAGTCGGAGGGCAGGTGGGTTCCGCCGCCCGGATAGGGGACCTTGCAGTCGCCGCCGAGATTGACGCCGCGCAGCATGACCTGGCGGCCCTCGCGGTCGCGGAAGAACCGTCCGTGTTGGCGGACCGGGGAAATTCGCATGTCGGGACTCTCTGGACGCGGGATCAGGCCTTGCCGCCGGGGATGATCCCCAGGCGCGCGGCGCGGCCGGCCCGCTCGCCGCGGATCTCCGGCCAAGGGCCGGGTGTGGGCGCCTCGCCGCCCGGCAGCGGCCAAGCGACTGGAGTGGCCGAGCCGTCGATCACCGCGCCCTCGGCCACGTGGTCGCGATCCACCGACGGATGGGGTCGGTCGCCGCCCCGGGTGCAGCCGTCGCGGAAATAGATCGCCGTATAGACCCGCCGCATCCGATCGGACCGGTTCGGATGGGCCAGGTGGACCGTGTAGCCCTGGTGGAAGATCACGTCTCCGACCTGGCAGGGCACGAACCGCGCCGGGCGGCCCTGGCGGGCCATCAGGTCCTCGCCCTCACCCTTGGCCGAGAAGATGTCGACGAAGCGGTGCTCGCCCTCGTGGGAGCCGGGCACATAGCCCATGCAGCCCATGGCCTCGTCGACCGGCTGCAGCGGGATCCAGGCGGTGCAGGTGTCAGGCTCGGCGATCGGCCAGTAGGGCTGGTCCTGGTGGGCCTCGGTAGGACGCCCGCCGGGCTCCTTGTAGAGCGCCTGGTCGTGCCACAGTCGCAGACGCTCGCCGCCGACCAGGGCGTTGGCCACCGCGCAGACCTTGTCGTGGAAGGTCAGCGCGCGGACCTTCGGGAAGTCCTCCCAGATATACTGGCACTGGATGAAGGACTGCTCGTAGGGGGTCTTCTCGTCGAGCGATCGGCTATCGTCGCGCTTGCGCACCGCCACCGCCTCGTCGACCGCCGCGCCGTGGAAGGCGATCTCCGCGGCGCTCAGGAGGCCCGGGACATGGACATAGCCGTCCCTGCGGAAACGGTCGGCGAAGTCGGAGAACTGGGCGCGGTTCATGGGTCAGAGGCCGCCTTCGAGGATCTTGAACTGCCGCTCGGGATCGTCCTGCGGCACGGGATCGCCGTTGGCCGGATAAGCGATGGCGCCGTCCGGCGCATATTGCAGGATATAGGCCTTGCGCACCGTGCCGGCGCGCAGGTTCGGGCCCGTGCGGTGGGGCGAGAGCGAGGAGAAGACGATCACGTCGCCCGCCTTGGCCGGCACGCAGACCGCGTCGGCGGCGTCCTCCAGGCACTTCAGGCCGATGGGCGTCGGCCAGTGGGCGAAGGTGCCCTGGTGATGCAGGCCCGGCGCGATCCAGGGGCAGCCGTTCTCCTCGTCGACGTCGGCCAGCGGGACCCAGCAGGTCAGGTACTGCTGCGGCTCCGTGAAGGTGTAGCCGTTGTCCTGGTGCCAGGGGAATTCCTGCGGCTTGCCGCTCTTCTTGTAGACCGACTGGTCCCAGTAGAGGCGCACGTCCGGGCCGATCAGGTCGCGGCAGATCTCCTTCAGGGCCGGGTGGGCGGCGAAGGCGCGCAGCACCGGCGAACGCTTGACGATGTGGGTGGTGAAGGTGATCGCGTCCAGCGAGGACAGACGCAGCGTGTTGCCCGAGGCGCGGACCAGCGCCTCGTGCTCGGCCTCCAGCGGATCGATGGCGGTGGCGACCTCGGCGAGTTCCGCGGCCGTGAACACGCCGTCCAGCTTCACGAAGCCCTCGGCGTCGAACTGGGCGATCTGATCGTCGGTCAGGCGGCGGCCTGGGCGCGGGGTGTCGCGCCAGGCGAAGCCGGTGTTGCGGGGGTGCGGGCGGGGCGCGGTTTGGACGGCTTCGGACAAGTTGGCTCTCCGGGGGTTAGACGAGGACCTCGCCGCGCGAGCGCGCGACCGGGATCCAGCGGTTGACGTGGGCGAGGGCGCGGGCGGCCTGTTCCGAGACGGGCTGCGTGCCGGCGCGGCCGTAGTGGTAGACCAGTGCGGTGCGGCGATGGTCGGCGACATTGTCGGTCGACATGTGCAGCAGGTAGCTGTGGAAGAAGAGCACGTCGCCGGGCTCCATCAGGCAGGGGATGCGGGCGCTGTCGTCCTCGCTGACGACTTCGAGATAGCCGCGATTGGCCGCCGGCCGGCGGTCGGGCACGTGCTCCAGGATGTCGTTGTCGTGCGAGCCCGGCAGGACCCACAGGCAGCCATTGTCCAGGGTGGCGGCGCTGAGCGCGACCCAGACGCCGACCTGGGGCTGGCGGTCCAGGCGGAAATAGTACGAGTCCTGGTGCCAGGGCTGGCCGATGACGCCGGGGTTCTTGAGGATGAACTGGCTCTGGAAGCAGTCGAGGTCGGGGCCCAGGATCTCGGCGACACGGGCGACGATCTCCTTGCGGCGGGCGAGGGTGAGCGCGAGGCCTTCGGCGTGGCAGTTGAACACCTTGGAGATGAAGTCCTCGGGCGCCTCCGCCTGGCCGCTGGCCTCCTTCTCGGGGAAGATCGCGTAGTTGGGGCCCGCGAAATAGATGGTCTCGCCCGGGTGCTCGGCGGGCGGGTTGTCGCGGATTTTCTGGATGACCTCGGCCTCGAGGGCCTGGGTCTCGGCCGGGCTGAGCAGGCCTCGGGCGTAGAAGAAGCCCTGTTCGTTCCAGGCCTTTCGGCGAGCTTCGACCTCGTCCATCTCAGGTCTCCTGGGGTTGGATGTCGGTGGGGGCGGGGGTGGACGCCGAGGCCGCCGGAGCACGACGGCCGGCGGCGAGATCGGCCACGATGGCCTCGTGGTCGCCCTTGCGGATCGGGTAGAACAGCATGGCCAGGCCCGCGCCGGTGACGCCGACCAGGGGCAGGGCCACCATGATGGTCTTCATCCCGGCCAGGGTGTGCTCGCTCTGGACCTGGTTGGGCGCATAACCCACCGCGCCGAGCGCCCAGCCGAACAGGCCGGCGGCCAGGCCCAGCGCCACCTTCAGGAAGAACTGGCCGAGGCCGAAGATGAAGGATTCCGAGCGCAGGCCGGTGCGCCATTCGCCATACTCGACGGTGTCCGGCAACATGGACCAGAAGGTGATGGCCGCGCCCAGGCCGGAGACCTGCATGTAGCCCAGGAAGGCCATCATCAGGACCGGCGAGCGGATGTCGACGAAGGCGAAGAAGACCAGGCCCGCGACGCCCCAGACGGTGGTGATCAGCCAGGCCGTGCGCTTGGCGATGCGGCGGCTGATCGCCATCCAGACCGGCAGGATCACCAGGCCGGCAGCGGCGAAGAGCGGCAGGGCGATGCGGCCTGCGGCCTCGTCCTTCAGATAGTATTTGAAATAGTAGAGCACCGACTTGCCCAGCGCGGTGGAGCCGAGGGCCGCCAGGCTGATGCCGGCCATGACGATCCAGAAGGCGCGGTTGCCGAGCACCGAGCGCCAGTGGTCGGCGGTGGTGAGGCTGGGCTCGTCCGTCGCCGGTTCCGGCGGCTCGCGCACGGTCAGGAACACCACCGGAAAGATCGCCGAGGCGGCGATGGCGAAGATCGCGGCCACGGTGGTGAAGCCGTCGGCGGGGCTGCCATGACCCAGCGCCACCAAGGGGCCGGTGAGGGCGGCCACGGTGAGGCCGGCCAGGGTGGCGAACATCATCCGCATGCCGGCCAGCGTCGAGCGCTCCTTGCTGGAGGCGGTGATGCGCGCGTTCAGCGAGGTGTAGGGGATCGAGACGGTGGTGTAGGCGACGCGGAAGACCATGTGCGCCACCAGCATCCAGGCGGCGAGGCTCCAGCCCGAGAGCGGCGGGCGGTAGTAGAGCAGGACGAAAGCCAGGCCGAGTGGGACGCCGCCGAACAGCAGATAGGGCCGGTAGCGGCCCCAGCGCGTGCGCGTGCGGTCAGCGACCACGCCCGCCAGGGGGTCGATGAGCCCGTCGAACACCGAGGCGATCATATAGATCAGCCCCGCCGTCGCCGGCGGCAGGCCCACCGCGTCGGTGTAGAAGAACAGCAGGTAGAGGGAGACGCTCTGCCAATAGAGATTGCAGGCGTAGTCGCCGACCGTGAAGCCCAGCTTGCGGGCGAGGGAGAGCTGGTCAGGCATGGGCCGGCTCCCGGAGGCCGGCTTGCGCCGCCGCCCAGCACTCGCGGGCGATTTCGCAGAGGAACAGGGCCTCCGCCCAGCGGTCGGCCTCTTCCTTCAGGCCGCCTTCGCCGTCGGGGATCAGGCGGGCATAGCCTAGGCTGGCGGGCAGCAGTTCGGGATAGAAGCCGAAGACGTCGCCGGGCCGGGCGTCCCTGAGGAAACCCTCGAAGCATCGGGTCCAGAGGGTCTTGAAGACCTCGAGATGGGCGTCCTGCGAACCTTCACGGACGGCGACCTGGATCGCGCCGGAACTGGAGACGCGGCCATGCAGGAAGCGGGTTCGGTCGGTGATGGGGCGCAGGCGCTCCAGCTTGGCCGCCAGGTCGCCATAGGTCATCTCGGCGCCCGTGTACCAATGGGAGAAGTCGCCGTTGAAGCGCAGGGCCGGGACCCGCTCGACCAGGTCCAGGGTGCGCTTCATGTCCTGGGTCATGGTCGCTCGGTGGGTCTCCACGTAGATCGGGAAGGCCTCGGCCTCGGCGGCCTCGACGATGGCCTGCGCCAGGACGGTCATCTCGGCGTCGGTCTCGAACCCGTTCCCCACATGCAGGGTGAGCGCGTTGCAGCCGGCCGCCTTGTGCCGGCGGGCGAACTCGCGGGCGTCCTGCGGGCGGTCGAGGCGGAAGATGGCGGCGGGGACCAGGCCCGCGGCCTGGACGCCCACGGGATCGCGGCCCTGCACGGCCTCGTAGCCGGCCGCCTTCACGCCCGCCAGGACCTCGGCCGGTTCGCCCTTCGGCGCCGCCGACCAAGCCGGCAAGGACATCAGCGTCACCAGGTTCAGGCCGACCAGCAGCCGGGGCGCGCCAGCGCCTCCATCGCTCATGTTCGGAATCCCGGCCATTTCCGTCCCTTCGTCGTTGGATCGACCTTCGGGACAAACAATGCGGGCGTCAACAGATTCGATCTATTTTTGCGAAAATTGAGTCATATACATCTAATCAAAGTGACCGGCGCGCGAGCGCGCCATCTGCAGACAGGGTGGAATTCGAGTTGGAGATCAGGCGTTTGCGGTCTTGCGCGTCCCGCCGGCCGTGCGGGCGCCGGCCTTGCGGCGGGCGGGGCCACGACCACGATCCGAAAGAGCCTGCATCACCGAGGCCCGCATGGGTCCGGAAAGCGCGCCGGAGGCGTCGAGCAGGGCCTGCACCTTCTGGGAGTCGCGGGCGATCAGGGCCTCGACGATCTCGCGGTGCTCGGCTGCGAAGTCGCGGCTGAGTTCCGAGGTGACGTCGCCATAGAGGTTGCCATAGCGCTCGGGCCGGGGGCCGATGTTGCGGAAGATGCGGATC
>CAMFHW010000310.1 GCA_945952175.1 uncultured Phenylobacterium sp.
GTGCGGAACAGGTCGGGATTGAGCGTGGCGTCCAGCGGCTTGGAGAAGCAGAGCACGCAGCCGGTGACGGCGGCCATCGAGAGGAAGCTCAGCGTGATCAGGCCCAGCCAGCGATGAAGCCAAAGCCAGGTCTGGTGCGCCGACATCCCGCCTCCTTCGCCGCCCTGCGCGGCCCATCGTCAGGAGAGCATGCCTCGACGGCGCCGCGCATCCCTGTTCGCGCGGGCCAAATGCCGTTCGCGCGGGGCTAGGGCGCGGCCGGGATGGTGCGCGCAGGCGCGTCGCCGGCGAACCACATGGGCGGGCGGGCGCGCTGGCGTGGCCAGACCTCGTCGAGGGTCGAGGCGTCGTAGAGCCGCCCGTCCTTCATCACCTGGGACAGGCGGTCGACATTGGCGATGTCGGCCAGGGGGTCGGCGTCGAGGATCAGCAGGTCGGCGAACTTGCCGGGCTCCAGCGAGCCGACATCCTGCGCATGGCCGATGACTTCCGCAGAGCCGAGCGTGGCCGCGCGCAGCACCTCCAGCGGCGTGCCGCCGCCGCTCGCATACAGCTTCATCTCCCAGTGGAAGCCCAGGCCCTGGACCTCGCCGTGGCTGCCGAGGCCAACAGCGCCGCCGGCCCGCTGGATCGCCAGCGCATTGGCCGCGAAGCGGGCGTAGGACATGTTCTCGGTCGGGGTCCAGCGCCGGTCCTTCATCTTCTCGGCGATCACGCCCGGCGGCACGAAGCGGCGGAACTTGCCGTCCTCGGCGAGGTCATGGCCGATCACCATGTCGTTCAGCGGCGGCGCGCCGCCATAGAGCACGGTCAGGGTCGGCACGAGCGAGGTGCGGCTCTGGGCGAAGAGCTGGATCACGTCGGCGCGCAGAGGCGCGATGGGCAGGGAATGCTCGTTGCCGGAGAAGCCGTCGAGGGCGTGGGTCAGATCGAGGTTTAGATCGCTGGCGCCCTCGGTGGTGGGCATCATGCCAAGCGCCTTGGCGGCCTCGACCATGTACTGCCGCTGCGCGCGGTCGCCGACCATGTAGGACTTGATGTTCCGCGTGCGGTAGGCGTCTCGATAACGCCGCAGCACGTCCTCGGCCTCGGGCTCGGAATCGATGTGGCTGGCGGTGAAGACGCCCGGACCTGTGGACCAGGCGCGCGGGCCCGGCGTCAGGCCGGCCTCGGTCATGTCCTGATAGGTGAAGACGTCGGTGGTGAAGGACTGCGGGTCGAGCCCGCTGGTCACGCCATAGGCGAGGTTGACCAGGAGGTCCCAGGGCTGGTCGTCCTGCACCGCGCGGCGCAGCTCGAACCAGTGGGCGTGGGCGTCGACGAAGCCGGGCGTGATGAACTTGCCCGTCACGTCGCGGATGGCCGCGCCGGACGGGACCGCGACCGTGCCGGTCGGGCCGATGGCGGCGATGCGGTTGTCGGTGATCACAAGGTCGGCGCCCCGGATCACCTCGTCGCCCTTCATGGTGACGACGGTGGCGCCGCGCAGGACCACGCTGCCCCTGGGAATGTCACGCGGCACGCTGACGGTGGCGTCAAGCGTCGAGGCGCGCGCCTCGCTGGCGCCCGGGGCGGCGCGGTCGATGCGGTCCAGGGGCAGTCGTCGCAGGCTCGAGCCGAGGGACCAGGCCAACCCCTTGCCACCAGCGGTCCATTCGAAGGTGTCGGCGCCGACGCGGGTCAGGCGCAGGACGCCGGACTTGGCGGTCTCCAGGTTCACCTCGGGCGGGCTGGCGGTGTTCGCTGGCGGGACATCGACGAGGTAGAGCTCGGCGGCGGTGCGGACCAGGGCGCGGTCGCCGGCCGGGTTCAGGCGGACGTCTTCGACCGGGGTCGGCACGCCGACATATTGCGACCAGGCTCTGGCCTTGACGGAGAGCTCGCGCTTCATGTCCGTTCCGTCGAGGCGGACGGACTTCAGGCCTTCCGGGCCGTAGAAGCGCACGCGGCCGGCGGGGGCCGTGTCGAGCAGGCGCGCGCCGAAGGCCGGGGCGACCACCCCGACGGCGCCCCCGGCGGCGGGCAGGCGGATGATGTCGGTGGTCCGGTCCGGCGAGATCTCGCTGATCACGCGCAGGCGGTCGGCGTGGTTGGCGCGCAGGGCCACGACGGTCCCGCCATCCGGCGTGAAGGCGGGCTCCGTGTAGTAGGCGACATCGGTCGTGAGGCGTTTGGCGCGGCCACCCTTGGCCGGCGCGGTCCAGATCGCCCCGCCGTCGCGGCTGGTCCAGGTGACGAAGACGATCCTTGAGCCGTCCGGCGACCAGCTTGGCTGGAAGGCCGGACCGGGGAGGTCGGCCAGGAGCCGGGGCTTCGAACCGGCCGCCAGCGGTTGGACATAGACCTTGCCCAGGGCGGTGAAGACGAGGTCGCGGCCGTTCGGTGAGACGTGTGGCGACTGGATCAGCCGCACGCGGACCGGTCCGGTCTCCTCCTTCTGGCCGACGCGGGTGAGCGGCCCCATGCCGAGCTTCAGGTCGGCGGCGAAGGGGATCTCGCTGAAGACGCCGGTCGTCATATCGATGCGGCCGAGCTTGCCGCCGACGCTGGTCACCAGGGCGCGATCGTCGGGCGTGAAGGCGAGATGCGGCAGAAGGTCGGTGTAGTAGCCCTGCTCCTGGCTGTCGTGGTCGACCGGATAGGCCAGCCAGCGGTCTTCGCCGGTCACCAGATCGCGCCGTCGCAGCCCGGTCTCGCCCTCGAACCGGCTGGCATAGACCAGGGTCCGGCCGTCGTGGGACAGGGTGGGGCGCATCGCCGCCCCGGAGCTCTCGATCACCGTCTCCTCGGCGCCGGAGGCGAGGTCGCGCCGCACGATCGACCAGTTGGGCGGGTCCTTCTCGGTCCAGAGGTGGCCGATCTTCTTGGCGTAGTAGACGCAACGCCCATCTGGCGAGATCGCCGCGCCCATGGCGTTGATGCGGGCGTCCCAGTCCTCGTTGTTCGGCTGGGCCTTGACCACGACCTGGCCGTCGCCGCCGTCGAGCCCGAAGCGCCAGAGTTCGAAGGCCAGCACCGGGTGCTTCATCCGCGAGACGTAGAGGCTGCGCCCGTCGGGCGACCAGGCGGGGGAGGTGAAGACGGTCAGCGCCGTCTCGCGGCTGATCTGGCGCGGGTGCGAACCGTCGGCCTCGGCGATCCAGAGATTGGTGACGCCCGACCTGTCGCTGATGAAGGCGAAGCTCTTGCCGTCCGGCGACCAGACCGGTGCGGTCTCGAAAGCCATGCCCGTCAGGATCGGCCGTGCCGGGCCGCCCTTGGCGTCGACGGCGAAGATGTCGCCCAGGATGTTGAACAGGATGGTCTTGCCGTCGGGCGACAGGTCCGGGTGCATCCAGGTGCCTTCGGACAGGCGCAGGTCGAGGGTGCGGGTCGGCTTCAGGGACAGGCCGTCCTGGGCTGCGGCGGGCGCGCCGGCCGCCAGGGCGGCGACGGCGCAAACGCCGAGCGCCCAGCGGCGAAGCGATGGCGAGCGCGTCCTGGACACGGTTCCGGGCTCCCTGTGGCGCGGGGCATGTTCGCAGGCGGGGGCGGAAAGCAAAAGATCAGGCATCGGAGGTCGGACCCGTCGGATGGGGTTCAGCGTGTGGCGAGGGCGGCCAGCACGTCGGCGTGGCGGCGCCGGTCGAGACGATAGGCGAGCAGGGGGAGGGCCGAGACGATCGTGGCGATCGCACAGCCTGGCCCGAAGGCCCAGCCGAGCTTGGTGACGACCTCGGCCGCGACCGAGGCGATCTCGCCCTTGGCCGCGGCGCCGGCCGGGAAATGGATCGCATCGAGGACCAGGCCGGCGATGAACGATCCGCCGCCGCTGGAGGCTTTGATGGCGAAGCTGAGCCCCGCGAAATAGAGCCCTTCGCGCCGCGCGCCGAACTGGTGCTCGTGCTCGTCGGCCGCGTCGGCGATCATCGAATAGAAGGCGACGGTCTCCAGGGTGATCACCGCGCCGACAATGGCGCTGACGCTGAGCAGCACGCCTTGCAAGACCAGGCCGTCCGGCGCGTGACCGAGCAGCTTCAGCAGCGGCGCGGCGGCCTGCAGCACGGCGCTGAAGATGATGCAGAACACCACGGTGTCCCGCTTCTCGAAGTGCGGCGAGACGAAACGGTTCAGCACGACACCGGCCGGCGTGCCGATGCAGCTGGCGACGATCACCCATTGGCTGAAGTTCTGCGGCAGCTTCCAGAAGAACGAATAGGCGTGGAATGTCAAGGTGTTGCTTACGCCCAGCGCCACGAAATAGATCACCTCGCAGCCGAACAGCGCCAGGAAGCTGCCATTGCGGCCGAGCTCGGCGAGCCCCTGGACGAGCTGGGACAGCGGCGCGCCGTCCGCCTCGGCGGGCGGGTGCAAGCGATCGCGCGCCTTCAGCGTGCCGGCGGTGGCGAGCACCCCGAACACGGCGACAAAGGCCGCGCAGGTCCAGGCGAACGGGGCGTAGGCGGCCCGCTGAGAGAGGCCATGCGCGCCGGGAAAGAAGACCAGGGCGCCCATCACCATGCAGGCGACCGACCCCAGGGTGCCGAAGAACAGGCGGTACGAGACGACGCTGGAACGCTCGACATAGTCGTCGGTCAGTTCCGCGCCCAGGGCGGCATAGGGCACCATGAAGCCGGAGAGCGCCGCGCGCACCAGCACCGAGATCGCCACCACATAGGCGAAGGCGGCGGGCCCCTGCAGGCCGTGGGGCAGGGAGAACAGCAGGCCGAGCCCAAGCGCCAGGGGGCCCAGCGCGGCGATCATGAAGGGGTGGCGTCGACCTGCCTTGAACCGGGCGTTGTCCGAGAGCGAGCCGACCAGCGGATCGACCACGGCGTCGACGACGAGGGCCGCGAACACCGCCGAGCCGGCCAGCGACCCCGAGAGGCCGCAGACGGCGGTGAGGTAGAAGAAGAGGAACAGGTTGATGGCGCTGGAGACGAAAGCGTCGACCATCTGGCCGGCGCCATAGGCGGACTTCATGGCGAGGCCGAGCGGCGTGCGCCGCCGTTCCGCCGCGTCCCGCCTGGCCGTCGCCCGATCGCTCATGGCGCGAGCCCCACGGCCCAGAGGGCGAAGGCGTCGAACAGGGCGGCGCGCTCGGCTTCCGCCTGCGGTCCGGCATGGCCCTGGTGGCCGGCGGTCATGTCGATTTTCAGCAGGGCCGGCCGCGCCGAGGTGGTGCGGTCGCGCAGGCGGGCGACCCACTTGGCGGGCTCCCAGTAGCCGACGCGGTTGTCGAGCAGGCCGCCATAGCCGAGCACGGCTGGATAGGCCTGGGCGGTCAGGTTCTCGTAGGGCGAGTAGCTGGCGACATAGTCGAACACGGCCGGGTCCGAGGGATCGCCCCAGACCGCGAAAGCCGCTGGGATCAAGGGATTGGTCTCGTCGTGCAGCGAGGTGAGCACATCGACGAACGGAACCTGGTTGATCAGGCCGGCCCACAGATCGGGCCGCAGGTTCGCCGAGCCGCCGATGACGATCCCGCCCGCAGACAGGCTGTGGCCGACGATCTGGCCGGCCTTCG
>CAMFHW010000311.1 GCA_945952175.1 uncultured Phenylobacterium sp.
TCACCATCGCCGCCATCGCCCTCTGGCTCCGGTAAGTGTCCACGCTGCCTAGGGCAGGGTCAGCACCGCCTTGCCGGTGAAGCGGCGGTCGACCAGTTCAGCGGCTACGGCGGCGATCTGCGACCAGTCGGCGCGGCGTTCGATCATCGGATCCAGGCTGCCGTCGGCGAGCCGGCGGGCGAGGTCGGCCAGGTCCGGCGAGATCGGGGCCAGGGCGGCTTCGTAGCCGAGGAACAGGCCGTAGAGGCTGGTCCCGCCCACCCGGAACTTCGAGGCGTCGAAGGTGGTGACCGCGCCTTCCGAGGCGCCGAACAGTACGCAGGTCGAGCCAGGCGCCAGCATGGAGAGGGCGCCGGCCAGCACCTCGCCGCCCACCGATTCTAGGACCAGATTGTAGGGGCCGAAGGCGCGGGCGGCCTCGATGTCGCCGATGGCGGCATGGGCGGCGCCCAGGCGCGTGACCAGGGCCTCGTGGGCGCGATTGCGGATCAGGGCGGTGACCTCGGCGCCGGCCGCGGCGGCGAGCTGGATCGCAAAGACCCCGACCCCGCCGCTGGCGCCGGTGACCAGCACCTTGCGGCCCTTCAGGTCGCCGCCCTTGCCCAACGAGCGGAGGGCGGTGAGACCGGCCACCGGCAGGCAGGCGGCGGCCTCGAAGTCCACGGCGTCCGGCAGCTCGGCCATCATGAAGGCCGGAGAGGCGATGCGCTCCGCCCAGCAGCCGGTGGCGGAGACGCCGACGACGCGCGCGCCCCTGGCGGGACCGGAGCCGTCGGCCGCGGCCTCCTCGATCACGCCCGCGAAATCCCAGCCGGGGCGCGCCCCGTCGGCCGAGCTGTCGAGGGCGGTTTTCACCTCGCCGCGGTTCAGGGAGAAGGCCTTGACCGCGATCACGGCCTCGCCGGGACCGGGGACGGGCTCCGCGACCTCGCCCAGGACGAGGCGGCCGGGGGCCTGGGTGTCGACGACGACGGCGCGCATGGGTCTCTCCCTCTATATGTATACTATACGGTATAGTATACTATCGCCAGCGCGGCAATGGTCTAGGATCGGGGCATGGAATCGGCGGGCGAGATGCGGCTGGCGCGCGGGGCGGACACCCGCGAAGCGATCCTGTTCGCCGGCAAGGACGTGTTCCTGGAGGAGGGCTATGAGGGCGCCTCTATGGACCGCATCGCCGAGCGGGCGGGGGTGACCAAGCGCACCGTCTACGCCCACTACGCCTCCAAGCACGCCCTGTTCTCCGAGGCCGTGGCGCGGGGCTGCGCCAATGTGGTGGGCCAGATGCTGCGGCCGGAGCAGCTGGGGCCGGAGCCGCGGCCGGGGCTGTTCCTGATGCTGCGCACGGCGCGCGAGCTGATGCTGAGCCCGGGTTGCCTGCGGCTGGAGCGGGTGGTCGCGGCCGAGGCCGAGCGGCATCCGGAGTTCGCCGCCCAGGTCCGCGCGGCCTTCGCGCTCGGCGAGGACCTGCTGCGCCAGGCGCTGGACGGCTGGGTCGCGGCGGGGAAGCTCAATCCGCACGACACGGCGCTGGCCGCGCGGATGCTGAACAACCAGGTGGCCCAGGCCAGCAGCATGCGCGGCCTGATGGGCGAGCCGGACGACGCGCTGGCCGTGGCCGCCGTCGACGCGACGGTGATCCTCTACCTGGCGGCCTACGAGGCATGAGGGGCTTTGCCCTCTCCCCCGCAAGCGGCGGAGAGGGCAAAGACTTCAGGCCAGGAAGCCCACCAGGGCGTCGCGGAATTCCGGGGTGGAGACGCAGGAGCCGTGGTCGCCGGGAACGGTGAGGCTGCGGCCGTTCGGCATCCAGTCCGCCAGGGTCTCCGCCGAGCCGTTGTCGTGGTCGAGGGCGCCGAGGATTGCGAGCGTCGGCGCCCCGATGGCGCGGATTTCGGCCTCCGTGGTCGGCTGGAAGGCGGCCAGAACGCCCAGCATGGCCTCGCGCTTCAGGCCCTGGCCCGCGATGACTCCGTCGATGGCGCGCCCCATGACGGGATCGCGGCTGGACGCGCCGTGGCGGATAGCGTCCTCGAACAGTTCGGCGCGGGGGCCGGCGGACATGATCCCTTCGGCGCCCATGCCGCCGGTGACGAGGCGGCGGGGCTTCAGGCCCCGGGCGCAGGCGCGGATGGCCGTGCGCGCGCCCATGGAATAGCCAGCCAGGTCGAAGTCCTCGAGGCCGAGATGGGCGGCGAGGGCCAGCACGTCGTCGGCCATGACGTCGGGCGTCCAGAAGGCGAGGTCGGTCGGGGCGTCGGACTCGCCATGGCCGCGGCAGTCCGGCGCGATCACCCGATGGCCGGCCGCCGCCAGGGCCTGGACCAGGCGTGGCGAGAACCAGTTGGCGCGCGCGCTCGACATGAACCCGTGCAGGAGCAGCACAGGGCGGCCTTCGCCGAGTTCGTGGATCGCCAGATCGACGCCGTCGGGGGTGATGAATCTGTGGGTCGCCATGGTTGCGACCATGCCTGTGCTGGCGGGCGCGCGCCAAGCTCATTAGATCATCCGCATGACCGCACATTTCGAAAGCATCGAGAACTTCCGCGACATCGGCGGCTACGACACCGCCTGCGGGCGCGGGCTGAAGCGGGGCCTGCTGTTCCGCTCCGCCAACCACTCCTATGCGACGGACGAGGATCTCGCGGCCCTGCGGGCGCTCGGCGTGCGGACGATTGTCGACCTGCGCCGGCCCATGGAACGCGTCCGCGAACCTTCGCGGCGCTGGGAGGGCTTCGACGGCCATATCGTGGAGAACGATCACGAGGTCGCGCACAAGGACTGGACGGTCATGCTGCAGCAGGCGCCGCAGATCGATGCCGCCTGGTTCTACGAAGACTCGATCACTTTCTATCGGGCGGGCCCGTACGAGGCGCGGCACATCGACCTGTTCGGCCGCTGGTTCCGGGCGGTGGGCGACCATGAGGGCGGAGTGCTGGTGCACTGCGCGGCGGGCAAGGACCGCACGGGCATGATCTGCGCCCTGACCCAGCACATGGCCGGGGTGAGCCGCGACGGGATCTACGACGACTTCCTCAAGACCAACGATCCGGCGCGGCAGGACAAGCGCATCGCCTTCCTCGGGCCCTGGATCAAGGACCTGACCGGCCGGACGGTGACTGAGGACGCCCTGCGCGTGGCGGTCAGCGTCAATGCCGACTATCTGGCGGCCGCCTTCGACCAGATCGAGCGAACCTCCGGCTCGGTGGACGGCTATCTGCGCGACGTGCTCGGGGTCGATGACGGGCTGCGCAAGCGTATCGAGGCTCGCATCCTGGGCTGACTTCGCCTAATCGTCCGCCCGACTTATCGAGGGGACGTTTCATGCAAAGCTTCCAGCCGCCGCGCCGCATCCTGATGGGGCCTGGCCCCTCCGACGTCAGCCCGCGCGTGCTGGCGGCCCTGGCGCGTCCGACCATCGGCCACCTGGACCCGCAGTTCCAGGCGCTGATGGAGGAGATCAAGGCGGCGCTGGCCCGGCTGTTCAACGCCCCCGACCACGCCTGCGTCCCGCTGCCCGCCCCCGGCACCGCCGGCATGGAGGCGGCGATCATGAACCTGCTGGAGCCCGGCGATCGGGCGGTGATCGCCATCAACGGCGCCTTTGGCGGCCGCATGGCCGACATGGCCGACCGGGCCGGCGCCGAGGTGGTGAAGGTCGAGTTCGAATGGGGGACGCCCGTCGACCCCGCCAAGGTCGAGGAGGCCCTGAAGGCGGCGCCGACCAAGGTGCTGGCCTTCGTCCACGCCGAGACCTCGACGGGCGCGCGGTCCGACGCGGCCACCCTCTGCGGCCTGGCGCGCAAGCATGGCGCGCTGTCGATCGTCGACTGCGTGACCTCGCTGGGCGGGGTGACGGTGGACGTGGCCGCCTGGGACGCCGACGCGGTCTATTCGGGGACGCAGAAGTGCCTGTCGGCGCCCCCTGGCCTGTCGCCGATCGCCCTGTCCAAGCGGGCGCAGGCGGCGATCTCCAACCGCAAGACAAAGGTCCGCAACTGGCTCTGCGACTTCAATCTGCTGATGAGCTACTGGGGCGGCGACGGCGGCCGGACCTATCACCACACCGCCCCGATCAACGCGCTCTACGGCCTGCACGAGAGCCTGGTGGCCCTGTTCGAGGAAGGCCAGCAGGCGGTGCTGGTGCGCCATGCCCGCACCCACGAGGCCTTGGCGGCGGGCATCGAGGCCCTGGGGTTGAAGTTCCTGGTCGCCGAGCCGCATCGCCTGCCGCAGCTCAACGCCGTGATGGTGCCCGACGGGATCGACGAGGCCGCGGTCCGCACCTACGTGCTGGAGAAGTGGGACCTGGAGATCGGCGCGGGCCTGGGCCCCCTGAAGGGCAAGGTCTGGCGGATCGGCCTGATGGGCGCCTCGGCGACCCCCTGGCATGTGCGCCTGTGCCTGAACGCGCTGTCCGAGGCTCTCGCCGCCCAGGGCTGGAAGGGCGACGCCGCCGCGGCTCAGAAAGCCGCCGAGGCCAAGCTGGGTTAGGCGGTGACGGACCGTCGCGGCTGAGGAATACTTACCTCCGAGAGAACCATTTCGGGTTCCGGGAGGATGAGATGCCGGACGATCAGACCCTTTCGCGGCGCGCGTTCGCCGTCCTTTCCGCCGCGGCCGCGGCGGGCGCCAGCGCGGTCGCGACCGAGGCCCAGGGCGCCGCCGAGGTGGTCGAGACCGATGTCGAGGTGAAGACGCCGGACGGAACCTGCGACGCGGCGCTCTACCATCCGGCGGGCAAGGGAACCTGGCCGGCGGTGCTGATCTGGACCGACATCTTCGGCCTGCGCCCGGCCTTCCGCCAGATGGGCAGGCGGCTGGCGGCCGAGGGCTATGTGGTGCTGGTCCCCAACCCCTTCTACCGCACCCGCAAGGCGCCGGTGTTCGCCGAGGGAATGAAGTTCGACTTCAACAACCCCGAGGACCGCGCGAAGCTGCCGCCCCTGACCTCGCCGCTGACGCCGGAGGCGGTGAGCCGCGACGCCGTCGCCTACCTGGCCTTCCTCGACACGCAGAAGACCGTGAACCGCAAGAAGAAGGCCGGCGTGCAGGGCTACTGCATGGGCGGGCCGTTCACGATGCGCGCGGCCGCGGCCATGCCGGACCGGATCGGCGCGGGCGGTTCGTTCCACGGCGGCGGCCTGGTCACCGACAAGCCGGACAGTCCCCACCTGCTCGCGCCCAAGATCAAGGCCAGCTACTATTTCGGCATCGCCTCCAACGACGACCAGAAGCAGCCCGACGCCAAGGACAAGCTGCGCGAGGCCTTCGCCGCGGTGAAGCGACCGGCCAAGGTGGAGGTCTATGACGGGGCGCTGCACGGTTGGTGCGTGCCGGGCTCGGCCGTCTACAACCAGGTCGCCGCCGAGAAGGCCTGGGGCGAGCTCCTGGCGCTCTACAAGAGCGCGCTGGTCTAGGTCTCGTTCCTCTCCCCCGTTGGGACTGTTGCGTAATTCGCTGATGATGATTCCCTGCAGGTGAGCAGGGAGTGTG
>CAMFHW010000312.1 GCA_945952175.1 uncultured Phenylobacterium sp.
TCCTTGACCTCGGCCTCGGCCGCGGCCTGGTCGGCGGCCTTGATGTCGAACTCGATGGTCCGCCCGACACGCACGCCGTCGACATGGCCCCAGCCCAGGCCGTGCAGGGCGCTCTCGACGGCCTTGCCCTGGACGTCGAGGACGCCGGGCTTGAGGAAGACGTGGACTTTCGCGCGCACTAGTGCAGGCCTCCTTGGATCACGGTCGGCATTTCCTTGATGATGCCGAGGCGGCGGGCGACCTCGGCGTAGTTCTCGATCACGTCGCCCAGGTCGCGGCGGAAGCGGTCCTTGTCCATCTTCTCGTGGGTCTGGGCGTCCCAGAGGCGGCAATTGTCCGGGCTGATCTCGTCGGCCAGGATCACCCGGGAGAAGTCGCCCTCCCACAGCCGGCCGAATTCGAGCTTGAAGTCGATCAGGGTGATGCCGACCGCCCCGAAGGCGCCCGACAGGAAGTCGTTCACCCGCAGGCTGAGCGCCATCATGTCGTCGATCTCCTGGGTCGAGGCCCAGTTGAAGGCGGTGATGTGCTCCTCGGTGACCATCGGGTCGGCGAGCTTGTCGTCCTTCAGGTAGAACTCGATGATCGAGCGGGGCAGGGCCTGGCCCTCGGGCAGGCCGAAGCGCTGGCTGAGCGAGCCGGCCGCGACGTTTCGAACCACCACCTCCAGCGGGATGATCTCCAGTTCGCGGATCAGCTGTTCGCGCAGATTCAGGCGCTTGATGAAATGGTTCTGGACGCCGATGGAGTTCAGCCGCGTCATGAAGTATTCGCTGATGCGATTGTTGATGACGCCCTTGCCTTCCAGCACGGCTTTCTTCTGGGCGTTGAAAGCGGTGGCGTCGTCCTTGAAGTACTGGATCAGAGTTCCGGGCTCGGGACCCTCGTAGAGGATCTTCGCCTTGCCCTCATAAATCTTTTTCCGGCGGGTGCTCATCTACGCCTTCTCCACGAAGCGAGGGCTTGGCCGGCGCCGGAAACAAAAACGCGCGCGGCGGGTTCCTGCGCGCGCGGCTGTGGCGACTCGACCTCTCGTTCTTCCGAGGCGGTCTGCAAACTAGCGGAACGGCGAGGCGCGCGCAAACCCGGCCCGCCCGGACGAGCTTGGCCGACCGTTTCGATTGCGGGGGCGAGCGGCAGGAGATAGAGAACCCGCAACGACGCGCCTTGGGGACCTCATGACGACTTTCGACAATCGCGAACGTGGCTTCGAGAACAAGTTCGCGCTGGACCAGGAGCAGGAGTTCAAGGCCGGCGCGCGTCGCAACCGGCTGCTGGGCGAGTGGGCGGCCGGGCTGATGGGCCTGGAAGGCGACCACGTGGCCGAGTACGCCAAGGCGGTGGTGAAGTCCGACTTCGAGCTGCCCGGCGACGAGGACGTGCTGCGCAAGGTGTTCGAGGACCTGAAGGGCTCGGGCGTCTCGGTCACCGAGGGCGAGGTGCGCATGAAGATGGATGAGCTCCTGGCCGTCGCCCGCGACGCGGTGAAGAACGGGCAGTAGTCCGCGACAGCGACCGACCGACATCGGCGCCGCCCCTCCGGGCGGCGTTTTTGTTTGTCCGGCCTTCTCGACAGAATACAACTACTGCGTACATTCTGGATCAATTCGTCCATAGGGGGGGATTGGCCGTGCCCATCACCAACGCTCAGGCGCGCCGGCTGCTCGCGGCGTGCGTGCTGACCTATCCAGCGGACGGGTGGAGCCCGACGGCCCTGGCCCAGAAATGGCAGGATGCCGGCTATCTTGCGCCATGCCAGGTCTTCAACGGCGCGGCCGGCGGCGTGGTGCAGGCCCAACTCGTGGGCCAGATCGATCAGGCGACCCTGGGCGTCACCGCCAATGAGATCGTGGTGGCGTTTCGCGGCACCCTGCCCCCCGGCTACGCCCAGCATGGCATGGTCGCGGCGGACTGGCTGAACAACGCCCGCGCCGGCCAGGTCCCCCTGCCGGGCGCCGCCGGCGTCGCCATGCATTCCGGCTTCTACGCCTCGGTGATGTCGCTCTGGTCCGCGCTGTCGCCCGCCATCGCCCAGGCCGTCGCCGCCCATCCCGCCCTGCCCCTGTGCTTCACCGGGCATTCTAAGGGCGGGGCCATGGCGCAGATCGCGGCGCTGATCCACCAGGCGCCCGCCGCCGGCCGGCCGCTGGTCTGCACCTTCGCGGCGGCGCGCGCCGGCAACGCGGCGTTCGCGGCCGCCTTCGACGTGGCCGCCGCCGACAGCCGCCGGTACGAATATGGCGCCGACATCGTGCCCCACCTGCCTCCGGCCAGCGGCGAGGTGATCGGCCTGATCGGGCTTGGCGTGCAGCTGGCGGCGACCGCCGCCTATGTTTCGGCAGGAGGCCTCCGCTACCTTCCCATGCTTGGTAAAGGCCCCGGCGGGGTCGGCCTGAAGCCTCCGCCGGCCAATGCCGCGCCGATCACCGACCAGGCCGCCGCCGACGTCGCGGTCAAGGCCGCGATCGAGGCCTGCAACGCCGCTCAGATCGCGGACTCGTTCCTCAGCCTGGCGCACGGCGGAGACGTGAGACCGTGGTTCGCCGACCAGCACAGCATCGGCCCGGGTTCGGGCTACGACCTCTGGGTTCGCTGACCGGAGGATCCGAACGGCCGCACGCCGCCAAACGGCCTTGCATGCGAACGTCTATTTGATAGATAACTGTCTAATTAGATATCTATCGAAGGAGCGCCGCGATGACCGAAGCCCTGCTGGCCTTCTTCAAGGCCATGGCGAACGAGAGCCGGCTGAAGATCGTGGGCCTGCTGGCCGGGCGCGAGCGCAGCGTCCAGGAGCTGGCCGAGCTGCTCAGCCTGAAGGAGCCGACCGTCTCGCACCACCTCGCGGCCCTCAAGCAGGTCGGGATCGTCACCGTGCGGGCGGAGGGGACGGTGCGCTGGCACGCGCTCGACGCCGAGGCCCTGGCGCGGCTGAACCGGGCGGTGCTGGAGCCGGCCGAACTCGGCGCGCTCGCGCCCAAGGCCCAGACCTGGGAAGACAAGGTGCTGGCGACCTTCCTGGACACGGACGGGCGGATGAAGGTGATGCCGGCCAGCCGCCGCAAGCGCGCGGTGGTGCTGGCCTGGCTGGCCGCCCGTTTCGAGGACGGCCGCCGCTATGCCGAGGCCGAGGTCAACGCCGCCATCGAGCCGGTCTGGTGGGACGTCGCCACGCTGCGCCGCGAACTGATCGGCGCGCGGATGCTGGCGCGCGAGGACGGGGTCTACTGGCGCTTGCCGGAGGATGGATGGGCGAAGGGGTAGGCTTGCCACCTGCGGCCCGGTCCCGGAGGATCGCTCCGACCGCGGGACGACGCCGCGGGGCGGGAGGACCGACGCCATGTTCGCCGACGCGACCTATGAGACCCTGATCTGCGACCAGCCTCGGCCCGGCGTGGCGCGGATCACGCTGAACCGGCCGGGGTCGATGAACGCCTATACGTTCGGGATGACCCAGGAGCTGCAGGCGGCGATCGCGGCGTTCCGGGACGAGGACGGGCTGCGGGCCCTGGTGCTGACCGGGGCGGGCGAGCGGGCGTTCTGCACGGGCGGCGACATCGGCGGCGGCGGGGCGGACGCGGCGCATTCACGCAAGGTGGCCACCCAGCCCATGGGCCACGGACGCGAGATGCGCGACGGCATGCAGGCGGTGGTGATGGCGCTGCGCAAGCTGGACAAGCCGTCGATCGCCATGGTGCGTGGCTATGCCGTGGCGGGCGGCCTGGCCCTGGCCCTCGGTTGCGACCTGCGGTTCGCCGGCGCCTCGGCCAAGCTGGGCGACACGGCGGGCAAGGCGGGCCTGCTGCCCGACGAGGGCGGCGCCTGGCTGTTCCCGCGCGCCATGGGCCTCGACCGGGCGCTGAAGATGAGCCTGCTGAACGAGATCTATGACGCGCGAACGGCGGCGGGCCTGGGCCTGGTGACCGAGGTGGTCGAGGACGCCGGCCTGGAGGCGCGGGTGCTGGAGGTGGCCGAGGCCCTGGCGGCCAAGGCGCCGCTGGCCGTGCGGCTGATCAAGATGATGATGGGCAAGGCGATGGAGACCGGCCTGGACGCCTCGATGGTCGACGCCCAGGTCGCGGTGATGGTGACCAATCCCAGCGCCGACGTGCGCGAGGGGATCGCGGCGTTTCGCGAGAAGCGGCCGCCGAAGTTCGAGGGGCGATAGGGCTCAGCTCTCGAGCGCCTTGTATCGTCCTTCGGCCGCGTTGAGGGCTTGGAGGGCGACCGCCGGAGACGGTGACGCGCTGTCCTGCGCGGCGAGATAGGCCGTGGCGATCGCATAGACCAGGACGGGATCGAGACTGGCGATCTCCTTGTCGTCGAGGGCGGGGCTGAACGCGTGGGCGCCGCCGGCCGGGACCGCGGCGGGCAGGCCGGCGAATGACCGCAGGAAGACGTAGACGTTGGTCTTCGAGGCGGCCGGGTTCCAACCGCGCAAGGCGTCGGCCGCGCCGGCGCGCGCCGCCGCACGGATCGCGATCTTCGCGTTGGCCTGGGCCGTGTAGCTTTGCTCGACGGCGTCGAACTTTGCGCGCAGAGCGGTGCGATAGGCGGCCTCCGCGTCGGCCTTGGCGCCAGCCGCCAAGGGGGAAGGGGGCGAGAGCGCCGTGAAGTTCGTACTGGCGTCGAGCCCGGCCCAGTCATTGGCCACTTTCAGGCAATTGGCGTTCGTCGCCTTGGCCACCTCCGTCGCGAACACGAGGGTCGTGTCCTTGGACATCGCCTTCTCGACGGCCTCCATGCAGCCGATTTCGTTGTCGCGGATCTTTTCCAGATCGGACCGCCAGTCACTGGGGAGCCTGAATTCACTGTCGGCCTGGTTCTCGCCCGTCTCCATGCTGGCGATCACCGCCAGGACCGCCGGCGCGACCTGGCTATTGCGCTGAACCTGCGCCGCCGCCTCGCGAATGGCGCGCACGGCGCGTTCGCGCTGATCCAGGGCGCCGTTGACGCGCGTCAGCCCCCGCATGACGCTGCACTCGCCGTGAAAGGCGAATACGTCGGCGATCGCCATGCCGAGAGGCCATTCCGCATAGGGCCGCGCCATGTCATGGCGCAGAACGACGAGCTGCTCGTCGCGTCCGCGGACGATGGCGTCGCTTATCGATTCCGCGGCCTGCTGGGCGAAGATGTTCCGGTCGATCGAAGCGCCGTCCGAGATGGAGGCCGCGCTGAGGCCGGCCAGCAGCTTCCCGGTATAGGGGCGCTTCACCAGCGAGCTCGCCGTGGCGAGGCTGCCCGACAGGAAATCGAAGGTCAGGCGCGACCCGACCTGGGTTCCCCGCAGCGACTTGAGATAGGTCAGGCAATTGCCGGTCGAGGCCGCGATGAGGTCTTCGACCACCGCATTGCGCACGGCCTGGGGATCGGAACTCTTCTCCACGACCGGGATCAGGCGGTCGAGCGCCTCGCACGCCGGTCCGCCGCGATAGACCGTGTGCGCGTCAAGCTGGGTTTCCGTCGCTATTGGCG
>CAMFHW010000313.1 GCA_945952175.1 uncultured Phenylobacterium sp.
CGGCCTTGCGCGCGCCCAGCGAGGCGATGGCGGCGGCCATGGAGATCGGGTTGGCGTTGTAGCTCTCGTCGACCAGGGTGAAGGCGCCGCCGGCCAGGCGGACCTCACTTTCGGCGCCCCGGCCCTCCAGCGGCTCGAACGACCCCAGGGCCGCCAGGCTGTCGCCCAGTTCGACGCCCAGGGCCTCCAGCATCAGGAGCACGCACATGCTGTTCGGCCCCCAGTGGAAGCCGGTCTGCAAGATCGGGAAGTCGACGGCCGCGCCGTGGAGGCGGCCCTGGACCACCGCGTGGTCGCCGTCGAGCTGGAAGTCGATCAGGCGCGCGTCGCAGGCCTCGCCGGAGCCGAAGCTCAGCACCTTGGCGCCGGCCTTGCGGGCCTCACCGGCCAGATAGTCGAACCAAGCGTTGTCGGCGTTCAGCACGGCCACGCCGCCCGGCTCCAGGCCGGCGAAGATCTCGGCCTTGGCGCGGGCCACGCCTTGCTCGCCGTCGGCGAAGTTCTCGGTGTGCACCGGCCCGACCGTGGTGATCGCCACGGCGTGCGGCCGGACCATCTTGGACAGCGGCGCGATCTCGTCGGCGTGGTTCATGCCGATCTCGAAGACCGCCCGCTCGGTGTCGCGCGGCATCCGCGCCAGGGTCAGCGGCACGCCGATATGGTTGTTGTAGCTCTTGACCGACGAATGGGCCTTGCCGGCCAGCCTCAGGCCGGCGCGGATCGCCTGGGTGACGCTGGTCTTGCCGACCGAGCCGGTCACCGCGCCCCGGCGGGCCTGTGGCGCGCGCTGCCGCGCCGCGACGCCCAGGGCTTCGAGCGCCGTGAAGGTGTCCGCCACGGTCACGGCCGGCCCGGCGACGGCTTGCGAGACCAGGGCGCCGGCCGCGCCCTTCGACAGCGCCTGGCCCACGAACTCGTGGCCGTCGCGCACCCCGGCCAGGGCCACGAACAGGTCGCCCGGCTCGACGGTGCGGGTGTCGATCGACACGCCCGTCGCGGCGAAGTCCGCCCGGACCGACCCACCGGTCGCGGCGGCGATCTCCCGTGCGGTCCAGAGCGCGTCAGCCACGGGCGAGCTCCAGCGCCTGCGCCGTCTCGGCCACGTCGTCGAAGTGGTGCACCACGCCGGCGATGGTCTGGGTGGTCTCGTGGCCCTTGCCGGCGACGACCAGCACGTCGCCGTCGGACAGCAGGCCTACGCCGGCGCGGATCGCGGCGCGGCGGTCGCCGACTTCCTTGAGGCCGACATTGCCGGCCATGACCTCCGCGCGGATCGCCGCCGGGTCCTCGCCGCGCGGATTGTCGTCGGTGACGATGGCCACGTCGGCCAGGGCCAGGGCGGCGGCCCCCATCAGCGGACGCTTGGTGCGGTCGCGGTCGCCGCCGGCGCCGAACACCACGATCAGCTTGCCGCGCACGTGCGGGCGCAGCGCCTGCAGCACCGTCTCCAGGCCGTCCGGCGTGTGGGCGTAATCGACATAGGCCTCGCCGCCCCGGGCGCCGGTTCCGACGCGTTGCAGCCGGCCCGGCGCGCCCTGGATGGTCTCCAGCGCCGCCAGCACCTCCTCGACGGCTTCGCCCGCGGCGATGCAGAGGCCGGCCGCGACCAGGGCGTTGGCGGCCTGGTAGGCGCCCACCAGCGGCAAGCGGATTTCATAGACGCGGCCCCTCGCCTCGATGGTCAGGGTCTGGCCTTCCGGTGTGGGCGTGCGGTCGACCAGGCGCAGCCCCTGTCCCGCCGCGCCGACCGACATCACGGTCTGGCCCGAGGTGACCGCCACCGACGCGAAATGGCCGTAGGCGTCGGAATCGGCGTTCAGCACCGCCACCCCGCCACGCGGCAGGAGGGTGTCGAACAGGCGCAGCTTGGCGGCCCGGTAGGCCTCCATGGTGTGGTGATAGTCCAGATGGTCCTGGGTCAGGTTCAGGAAGCCGGCGGCCGCCAGGTTCACGCCGTCCAGCCGGCGCTGGTCGACGCCGTGGGACGAAGCCTCCAGGGCCAGGTGCGTCACCTGACGCTCGGCGAGGTCGGCCATCAAGCGGGCGACGTCGGCGGCGTCGGGCGTGGTCAGGCCGGGCGGGGTCAGCTGCTCGTCGAGGCCGGGCCCGGTCGCATAGACGCCCAGCGTGCCCATGCTGGCGGCCCGCGCGCCGCAGCGGTTGAATATCTGGCGGCAGAAGGCGGCGACCGAGGTCTTGCCATTGGTGCCGGTCACCGCGACCACCACCGGCGGCTGCGCCTGCCAGAAGTTGGCGGCGGCCAGGGCGTAGGCGCGGCGAGGATCGCAGCTCGCCACCACCGGCACGCCGGCGCCCGGAAGGTCCTCGGGCGCGAGTACGGCGGCGGCGCCGGCCGAGACCGCCTTGGGCACGAACTCGCGGCCATCGACGGCCGAGCCCGGCAGGGCTGCGAACAGGAAGCCGCGGCCGACCTTGCGGCTGTCGGCCGTGACGCCCGCGATCACGGGGTCCACCGCCAGGTCCCGCTTCACCAGTTGCGACAGCCGCACGCCCATCAGTGCTCTTCCACCTGCGCCATCTCCGCCGCCATCGTCTTGTCGACGGCCGGGCCGCCGGCGCGACGCGCCACGTGGAGGAAGGGGGCGATACGGTCGATCACGTGGCCCGCGGTCGGGGTGGAATTCCAGCCACCGGTGCGGAAGCCATAGGTCTCCTTCGTGCCGTTCGGCTCGTCCAGCATGATCAGCACGAAGTAGCGGTCGGCCTCCAGCGGCCCGTCGGCGGGGAAGACGGAGGCGAACGACGCGACCAGCTTGTCGCGCACATAGCGGCCGCCCATGGCCTTCTCGGCCGAGCCGGTCTTGCCGCCGACGCGCAGGCCGTAGGCGTCGGCCTTGCCGCCGGTGCCGTGCAGCACGTTGAGCCGCATCAGGTCGAGCATGGCGCGCGAGGTCTGCTCGGAGACCACGCGGCGGCCCTGCGGGCGGGCGCCCGGCTTCATGGGCTTGATGGTCAGCGGCACATAGGTCCCGCCGTTCATGATCGCGCCGTAGCCGGCGGCGAGCGCCAGCGGCGTGACGGAGATGGCGTGCCCGAACGAGGCCGAGGCGATGGTGTCGTCGTTCCACTTGCGCGGCAGGATCGGCCGGGCGCTCTCGGTCAGCTCGACCGGCGCCGGCTTGAGCAGGCCGAACGCCTGGAAGTAGCGCACCATGGTGTCGCCGCCGGCCTGGAGCGCGATCCGCGAAGCCCCGATGTTCGAGGACTTCAGATAGATCTCCGGCACGGTCATGTTGTAGCCGACCTTGTCGTGGTCGTGGATCGCGCGGCTGCCGAGCGTCATGGTCGCGCTGGTGTCGAACACCGAGTCCATGCGGACCTTCCCGGAATCCAGCGCCATGGCGATGGTGAAGGTCTTGAAGGTCGAGCCCATCTCGTAGACCCGCGCCGCGGCCCGGTCGACCAGGGCGTTCGGGTCGGCGCGCCCCGCCAGGTTGGGATCGAAGGTCGGGTTGCTGGCGAGGCCGAGGATCTCGCCGGTATGCACGTTGGTGACGATGCCCACCCCGCCCTTGGCGCCAAAGGTGGTGACCGCCTTGCCGAGCTCGTCCTCCAGCGCCGCCTGCACCCGCAGGTCGATGGAGAGCGGCACCGGCTTGTGGTCGACCGCGGCGCCGCGCACCGCGTCGTTCAGGCCGAGTTCCGCGCCCGCCAGGCCCTGGCCGCCCGTGTCGGAGAAACCGATCAGGTGCGCGGCGCTGACGCCCAGCGGATAGATGCGCTTCTCCTCCGGCTCGAAGGTCACGCCCGGCAGGCCGAGGTCGTGGATGCGGGCGCGCACGTCGGGGGTCAGGCCGCCGGCCACGAAGGTGCGGCGATTGCCCTTCAGCGCCCTGTCGAGCCGGGCCGGCGTGATGTCCGGCAGGGCGGCGGTGAGCGCCTTGCGGGTCTCGGCCGTGTCCCAGATCTCGCGCGGGTCGATGTAGAGGCCGTAGTGCAGGATGTCGGCGGCCAGCATGGCGCCGTTGCGATCCACGAGGTCGGCCCGCGCCGCGCCGGTGTTGGCGCCGCCCACGCCGCTGCGGTCGGCGTCCGGGAACACCGCCATCTTGGTCGCGCCCGCCGCCAGGGTCAGGAACCCGGCGCTGAACAGGGCCAGGATGAAGAAGATGCGGATCCGGGTGTCGTCTTCGGCGCGGCCGGCCGCCTTGGCGCGCTCGAAGGCCCGCTCCAGGCTCCAGAGCCGATCCTTCAGCCAGCGCCAGCCGGGCGCCTGGAAACCGGGATGGGCGAAGCTCACGAGGTCGGCCCCTTGCTCACGGCCTGGCCATTGCGGATCGCGTCCGCCAGGCCCTCGGGCGTGGTTTCCTTCTTGGCGTTGATCGGCGCCAGGCCGAGATAGCCGACCGACAGCTGCTCGATGCGGTCGGGGCGCTCCAGGTGGGAGACCTCGGCCTGCAGCAGGCGGATGCGGGCGTGTTCGTCGTCGATCTGCCGCTCGACCGTGGCGATCTCGGTCCGCTCCTTACCGGCGATGGTCTTGGCCAGGTAGACCGAAAGCACCAGGGCGATCAGCAGCCCGAGGAAGGTGAGGTCCACCACACGGACGCCCCGGATGCGACGCGTAAGCAGGCTCATGCGGCCTCCTTCCAGACGGGCGCGGCGGTACGGATCGCCGCGCGCAGCTTGGCGGAACGGGCGCGCGGATTGGCCTCCACCTCGGCGGCGGAAGGCGCCTGCGCGCCGTTGAACAGCAGGGTGAAGCTGGGCGCGGCCTTGGCCTCGACCGGCGGGGCGTGGCGCGAGCCGCCCGGCGTGCGGCCGGCGCGCTCGGTCAGGAACGACTTCACGATCCGGTCTTCCAGCGAATGGAAGGTCACGACCGCCAGCCGTCCTTCGGGCTTCAGTGCCCGCTCGGCGGCGGCCAGGCCGGCTTCGAGCTCGCTGAGTTCCTCGTTCACCGCGATCCGCAGGCCCTGGAAGGTGCGGGTGGCGGGATGGACCTTGGCGCCGCGGCGGCCGCCCAGCACACGCTCGACGAACTCGGCCAGGTCCAGGGTGCGCGTGAACGGTTGCTCGGCGCGGCGGCGCGCGATGGCCGCGGCGATGCGGCGCGACTGTCGCTCCTCGCCATAGACATAGATCACCCGCGCCAGCTCGGCCGGCTCGGCGGTGTTGACCAGATCGGCGGCGGTCGGCCCGTCGGCGCCCATCCGCATGTCCAGCGGACCGTCGCGCAGGAAGGAGAAACCGCGCTCGGCCTCGTCGAGCTGCATGGACGAGACGCCGAGATCCAGGGCCACGCCGTCGACGCTCCCCTCCCCCAGCTCGGCGTCCATCTCGGAGAAGCGCGCCTCCACCAAGCGGAAGCGCTCGCCCAGGCCCACGGCGAAGCGGCGGGCGGTCGGGTCGCGGTCGCCCCCCCCCCCCTGGCCCCCCGTCGCCCGCCCCCCGCGCCCCCCGCCCCCGGCGCCCCCGGCCCCCGCCCCGCCGCCCTCGCCCCC
>CAMFHW010000314.1 GCA_945952175.1 uncultured Phenylobacterium sp.
GGCCAATGCCACGCAGAAGAAGATATTCGAACAAGGCGTGCCGCAGCATAATGCTTCGGCTACCGCGACTTACGATATCGACGCGTTCTCGCTGATGGGCCGGGTACGCTATTACGGCCCCTGGACCGACTCCACCGGCAACGCCACCGGCGACATCTTCCAGGAGTTCGGCGGCATCACCTTCTTCGACGTGGCGGCGACCTACCACGTCAACGACCACCTGTCGGTGAAGGTCGGGGCCGAGAACGTCGGCGACACCTATCCCGCCGAGGCGGTGTTCCAGGCCAGTCGCGGCCTCGTCTACTCGCGAAACTCGCCCTACGACACCAACGGCGGCCAGTACTACGTGCGGCTGGACGCCAAGTTCTGACCCTTCCGACGTCATGGCCGGCCCTGTGCCGGCCACCCATGATCTCCGCGGGCGCAGGGCCTCCTCTGAACAGCCGCCGCTTATGGGTCGCCGGGACAAGCCCGGCGATGACGTCAAAAAAGGATCAGTCCTCCAGGATCCGGCTGTGCCGACGCGTGTCGCGCATGGTCAGGTAGACCAGCAGCGAGGCGGCGATCACCACGGTCACGTAGGTGAAGAACCAGGTCTCGTGGCCGGCCTGCTTGAAGCCCAGGGCCGCGTATTCCGCGCCGCCGCCGAAGATGGCGTTGGCGATCGAGTAGGGCAGGGCGACACCCAGCGCCCGGACCTCGGTCGGGAAGAGCTCGGCCTTCACCACCGCGTTCACCGAGGAATAGGCCGAGACGATCAGGGTCGCGCCGGTCACCAGGGCGAAGGCCGGCCAGACCTCGCGCGTGGTCGAGAGCGTCGACAGGATCGGCCAGGTCAGCAGGGTTCCCAGCACCCCGAAGCCGATCAGGATCCAGCGGCGGCCGACCCGGTCGGACAGCGAGCCGACCAGGGGCTGGACCAGCATGAACACCGCCAGCGCCCCGGCCGTGATGGCGTTGGCCTGGTCCTTGGAGAAGCCCGAGGTGTTGACCAGGAACTTCTGGATGTAGGTCGTGTAGGTGTAGTAGCCGAGCGTCCCGCCGGCGGTGAGGCCGATCACGGTCAGGCTCTCGCGGGGGTGGCTGACCAGCAGCCGCAATGTGGTGGCCCGGGGCCCCTTGCGCGCCTGGAACGACGGCGTCTCGTCCATGCCCCGACGCAGCCAGAACACCGCAATCGCGAGCAGACCGCCGAAGGCGAAGGGCAGGCGCCAGCCGAACGCCTGCATGTCGGCGGGGCTGAGCAGCTTGGTGAAGGCCACCAGCACGCCCAGCGCCAGGAGCTGGCCGGCGATCAGGGTCGAATAGAAGATCCCCGACCAGAAGCCGCGATGGGCGCGTCCGGCCATCTCCGACAGGTAGGTGGCGCTGGTGCCGTATTCGCCGCCCATGCTGATCCCTTGCAGGATGCGGGCGAAGACCAGGATGGCGGGCGCGGCGACGCCGATCTGCGCATAGCCCGGGCAGACCGCGATCATCAGCGAGCCGAAGCACATCATGGCCACCGAGGCGATCATCGCCGCGCGCCGTCCGATCCGGTCGCCATAGAGGCCCATCAGCCAGGCGCCGACCGGGCGGGCGAGAAAGCCCACGCCGAACACCGCCGCCGTGTTCAGAAGCTGCGCGGTCTGGTCGCCGGCCGGGAAGAAAACCTTGGCGAAATAGAGCGCGGCGGCCGCATAGACGAACCAGTCGAAGCTCTCGACCAGGTTCCCCGCCGATCCGGCCAGGATCGAACGCAGGCGATTGGCGTCACTCGCCGGCGCGGCGGCGGCCTTGTCGATGGCCTCGGCGGTCAATTGTCGGTCCTCCCCGGGGCGCGGATAGGACCGGGTTTCGGCGCAAGGTTCAATGGCGGATCGGGCCTGGTCAGGCCGTCACCGCCTCCGCCAGGCCCAGTTCCTCAATCATCGCCTTGCGGATCAGGAACTTCTGCACCTTGCCGGTCACCGTCATCGGGAAGGCGTCGACGAAACGGACATAGCGCGGGATCTTGTAGTGGGCGATCTGGCCCCGGCAGAAGTCGAGCACCTCGACCTCTTCGGCGTCGACGCCGGGTTTCAGGCGGATCCAGGCGCAGAGCTCCTCGCCGAAGCGGGCGTCGGGCACGCCCACCACCGTCACGTCCTCGATCTTCGGATGGCGGTAGAGATACTCCTCCACCTCGCGCGGATAGATATTCTCGCCGCCGCGGATCACCATGTCCTTGATGCGTCCGACGATGTTGCCGTAGCCCTCGGCGTCGATGGTGGCGAGGTCGCCGGTGTGCATCCAGCCTTCGGCGTCGATCGCCTCGGCGGTCTTCTCGGCGTCGTCCCAGTAGCCCAGCATCACCGAATAGCCGCGGGTGCAGAGTTCGCCCGCCTCACCGCGGGGCAGGGTCTTCCCGTCGAGGTCGACCACCTTGCACTCCAGGTGCGGCTGCACCCGACCCACCGTCGAGACCCGCCGCTCCAGCGGATCGTCCTGGCCGCTCTGGAAGCTCACCGGGCTGGTCTCGGTCATGCCGTAGGCGATGGTGACGCCGGCCATGTGCATCTGGCCGATCACCTGCTTCATCACCTCGACGGGGCAGGGCGAGCCGGCCATGCAGCCGGTCCGCAGGCTCGACAGGTCGTACTGGGCGAAGTCCGGGTGGCCCAGCGTGGCGATGAACATGGTCGGAACGCCATAGAGGCCCGTGCATCGCTCGGCCTGTACGGCCCGCAGCACCGCCAGGGGCTCGAACCCGTCCGACGGATAGACCATGGTCGCCCCGTGGGTCAGGCAGCCCAGGTTTCCCATCACCATGCCGAAGCAGTGATAGAGCGGCACCGGGATGCAGAGCCGGTCGGCCTCCCTGAGCCCGATCGCCTCGCCGACGAAGAAGCCGTTGTTGAGGATGTTCCGGTGCGACAGGGTCGCGCCCTTCGGCAGGCCGGTGGTGCCGCTGGTGAACTGGATGTTGATCGGATCGCGCCGGTCGAGCGTGGGTTCGATCCGCGCCAGCCGCTCGGCCTCCGCCGATCCGCCCAGGCCCGGGACCGCCTCGAACTCCAGCCAGCCGGGCCGCGGCGCCCCGCCGATCTTGATGACCGCCTTCAGGTGCGGCAACCGCTTGGCCTCAAGCGCGCCGGGCGTGGAGCCGGCGATCTCCGGCGCCAGCTCGGCGACCATGTCGGCATAGGCGCTGGTCTTGAAGCTCTCGGCGCAGACCAGGATCTTCACGCCGACCTTGTTCAGCGTGTACTCGACCTCGCTCAGCCGATAGGCGGGATTGATCGTCACCAGGATCAGCCCGGCCTTGGCGGCGGCGAACTGGGTCAGGGCCCACTCGGCCTTGTTGGGCGACCAGATGCCGATGCGTTCGCCGGGCGCCAGACCCAGAGCCAGCAGCCCGCCGGCCAGCGCCTCGGCGCGCGCCCTCAGCTCGGCATAGGTCCAGCGGATCCCCTGGTGGACGCTGACCAGCGCCTCGCGATCGCCCCAGCGCCGCGCGGCCTCGTCCAGGGCCTGGCCGATGGTGTCCTCGCGCAGCGGCGGGTGGTGCGGCCCGCGCGCGATGAAGTCGGTGTCCGACATGGCCCTTCGTCCCGGTTCGTTTCCTCAGGCCCGACCTAAGCGCAAACCAGCGCCGCGCGCCACGCTTCCGCAACCGACCTGCGGCGCCCATATTGCGGCTTCACCGGAGGGGCGGTCGCCATGAAGACCCTGGGCCTGCTCGGCGGCATGAGCGCCGAGAGCACCACGAGCTACTACCAGATGCTCAACCGCCTGGTGCGCGAGCGCCTTGGCGGCATGCATTCGGCGAGCCTCATCCTGTGGTCCATCGACTTCGCGCCGATGGCGCAGTTGCAGGCGGCGGGGAAGTGGGAGGAGGCCGGCGACCAGCTCGCCGAGGCCGCGCGTCGCCTGGAGGCGGCCGGCGCCAAGGCCATCCTGATCTGCGCCAACACCATGCATCTGGTCGCGCCACAGGTTCAGGCCGCCATCGGCGTGCCGGTGATCCACATCGCCGACGCCACGGCCGTCGCGATCAAGGCGGCTGGCTGCTCGCGGCCCCTTCTGCTCGCCACCGCCTTCACCATGGAGAAGCCGTTCTATCGCGACCGCTTGGCCGAACAGGGCGTCCGGGCCTCCATCCCCAGCGACGCCGACCGCGCCCGCCTGCACGCGATCATCTATGACGAGCTTGTCCAGGGCGTGGTGTCGGAGGCCTCCAAGGCCGAGGTCCTGGCCATGATCGCCCGCGCCGACTGCGACAGCGTCATCTTCGGCTGCACCGAGATCGGCCTGCTCCTTTCGCCGTCCGACATCGCCCATCCGGTGGTCGACACCGCCCTGGTCCATGCCCGGGCGGGCGTGGACTTCATGCTGGGCTAGGGCAGGGCGCGAACGCCAAAGGCGTAGGGGTGGCCCACGAGCAGGGCGGCGTAGATCGCCACGGCCAGGGCGATGCGCCACCAGCCGATCTCGGCCAGCTTCAGGGACTGACGCCCCGCCGCGATCGCCGCGAAAGGCACATTCGAGGTCTGGGCGACGAAGCCGTCCCAGCTCGCGCCTAGGGCGCGCCGGCGCTTGGCGTCGATGCTGGTGGTTCCGAACAGCGCCAGCAGCAGCATGGCCCCGAACAGCACGATCCCGGCGCGGTCGCCATTGACCAGCAGGTGTCCCGCCGCCCACAGGGCCACGCCCCACAGGAAGGGATGGCGGGTGATCCGCAGCATGCCCTTCACCAGGTCGGGCCGCTCCAGCGCGCCCTCCTGGCGCACGCTCGTCGGATTGGGCGTCGTGAGCCCCGGCACGATCAGCAGGATCGCCAGCAGCATGAGCGCGAGCTGGACGACGCGGGTCGCCGGCGTCACAGCCCAATAGGCCTGGTTCCAGGGCTCCGTCCGCGCGGCGGCGAAGGCGAAGCCCAGCCAGGTCAGCCCGGCGATCGAAGCCAGGGAGAACAGGCCCATATAGGGACCCTGGCCGATCGTCCCGGTGAGCGCGTGGCGCAGGCGCGTGCCGGAGACCAGCAGGTGCAGCAGGACAAAGAAGACGGCGGCGGCGAGCAGGCTGGCCATGGATCCCTCCGCGAGGTTCCACGGAACCCTCTCCGATATGATTTACATTGTCAAATTACAACGTAAACCGGCTGCCGGTTTTGTTTCAGTCTGTAACAATCATGACATTTTTCGACCTTGGTCGGAGCCAAGCGTCAGCTATTCCTTGGAGACGATCACCCATGATCCGAACGCTAGCCGCCGCCCTCATCGTGACGGCGCTGTCCGCCAGCACAGCCCTCGCCGCGCCCTGCAAGGACGCCAACGGCAAGTTCATCAAGTGCGCCGCAGCGCCAGCCGCCGCGCCAGCCGCCGCCCCCGCGGCCAGCAAGTCGGGGCGCTGCACAGACGCCAAGGGCAAGTTCATCAAGTGCTCGGCCGCCGCCGCGCCCGCCGCGGCTCCTGCGGCGAAGCCCGTCCCGCCCGCCAAGCC
>CAMFHW010000315.1 GCA_945952175.1 uncultured Phenylobacterium sp.
GCCCACCAGGGCGCGGCGCGACAGCCCGGTCGGATGCAGGCCCAGCCGGCGCAGCCCCTGGTCCGCGCGCGCCACGAAATCGGTCGCGCCGACCGCGACGGCCCCCGAACGATCCACCGGCACGCCAAGCCGCGCCTCCAGCGTCGGCCACAGGTCGCGCGCCGCGACCATCAGGTCCAGATGGTCGGCCACCAGGGGGTCGAGCACCGCCTCGAAGGCCGGCGCCAGCATGCCGGCGGCCACGCCCGAGGCGTTGTCGCCAGGCGGCGCCGGGTCGAACACCGCCACCTCGCATCCCGCGTCCGCCAAGCGGAGCGCCGTCGTCAGGCCGAGCGCGCCCGCGCCGGCCACCGTGATCCTCGGCCTTCCGTTCATCGGCCTAACCAACGAGGTTCGACGGCAAAATCAAGCGCGGAACCTGCCCGCGGTCCGTCCGGTCGCCAGCATCCGCAACGATCTGCCGCGTCGGGCGTTGATCGCCAGGCGCGAATCCTTGTCCGCTGACACGCACACGTCGACCGGAGTCCAACTCTTCGCCTGCGGCAGCACCGATCGCCGGCGAGCCCCCGCCCCCAAGGGAGCCCCATGGCCGAAGCCCTCGACCCCGCCCTGCCGCCGTTGCTCGACGACCTAGCCCATCGCGTGCTGCGCGACGCCTGCGACCGTGGCTTCTCGCTCGCCACCGCGGAGAGCTGCACAGGCGGCTTGCTCGCCTCGCTGCTGACCGACGTTCCCGGCGGCGCCGACCTCTTCGAGCGCGGCTTCGTCGCCGCGTCGACCGAGGCGAAGACCGAGCTCCTCGGCGTACCCGCGCCCATCGTCGCGCGGTTCGGGCCGGTGTCGGAACAGGTGGCCCGCGCCATGGCCGAGGGCGCCCTCGCCCGCTCGCGCGCCGACGTCGCCATCGCCGTCACCGGCTTCACCGAGAGCGGGGCGGCCGCCGACGAGGTTGGCGGCCTGGTCCACTTCGCCTGCGCCCGACGGGGCCGCCCGACCCTGCACCGGGTCGCGCGATTTGGAGAGTTGGGCCGCGCCAAGGTCCGGCTGAAGTGCCTGGAGACCGCCCTCGACCTGATGCGCGTCGGCATGATCGAGGCCGCCAACGCCGCCTAGCCCGCCGGCGAGGCCCCGCGCCGGTATCGCCTGAGCCCCAGATCGAACAGGCCGCAGGCGAGCGCCATGTAGAGGGCCGCGCCCAGCACGACGAGGCCGGCCGACTCCCAGCCGGGCGCGCGTACCAGCTTCACCGGCAGCATCACCACGAAACCCGCCGGCAGGACGGTGAACGCCACCACCTTGACCGCCCCGCGATAGATCGAGCCCGGATAGCTGGAGAACAGAAGGGTGAAGTCGGTCAGATCGCGTGCGAAGCTCCGCGCGCCCGCCGCCCAGAAGGCCAGGCTGGCAAAGGCGATGCCCGCCGAGACGAAGACCGTCATCCCACAAAGGAGCGCCAGGACCACCGCCGGCAAATCCCGCCAACCCAGATGCGCGAACAGGGTCAGGACGACGAGCCCGCCGACGATGTCCCCCCACGCGGTCGCCGAGCTCTCCCGCGCCAGCAAGCGCGGCAGCACGCCGGTCGGCTGGGTCAGGATCGCGTCGATCTCGCCGCGCAGGATGGTGGCCGCCAGGTCGCGATAACCGCCCAGCAGCACCCCGCACAGACCGAACAGGGTCATCATCAGCCCCAGCATCAGCGCCATGTCGGCCAGCCCCCAGCCGCCCACGCTCCGGAAGCCCGCGAAGAACATCCACCACAGGGCCAGGAACACCCCGTTGTTCAGCAGCATGCCGCCGACCTGGATCGCGAAATTGGCGCGGTCGGCGAACGCGCAGCGGATCGCCGCGGCCACCTCCTGGAAGTAGAGCCGGACCAGGCGCATCACACCCCTCCCCGGCGGAGCACCTTGGCGAGGCCCGCGCGCCAGAGCGCCAGGCAAGCCAGCGTCAGGAGCACGATCCACGCGCACTGCCAGGCGAGCCCGTGCACGAACATCGCCGCCGACGGCGCCAGCGCCTGGGCGCCGGCCCAGTAGAGGTGGGCGGCGAAGGGACTGGCCTCGCTCGCATGCCGCAGCCAGCCCGGATAGAGGCTCACCGGCGCGAACAACCCGCCCATCAGGAACATCAGCTTCTGGATCACCAGCTGGAACGGCAGGGTCCGCCGCGCCCAGAAGGCCATCAGACCCGCGAGCGCGTAGAGCAGCATCCCGCAGGCCACGCCCAGCAGGCCCAGCACCAGGATGAAGCCCAGGGCCGGGAGTGGCGGCGCGGCGCGGCCCGAGATCGCCAGCAGGACCAGGCCCGTCACGCCGAGCGCCGCCAGCCGCACCAGGGCCGCGCCGAACCCCTGCGCGAAGGCCAGGGCGAAATAGGGCTTGGGCCGCAGCAGGTGCGGCTCCAGCAGGCCCCCGCGGATCTCGTCCTCCAGCTTCAGGTGCAGGGCCGGGATCGAGAGCGTGATCCACTCCGTCACCCCCACATAGACCGCCAGGTCGCCCGGCACGGCGATCGCGCCGGCCACCCGCTCGGCGGCCACGCGGTCCCACAGCGCGCTCAGCACCACCATGATCAGGGCGTAGAACAGGCAGCGCCCGCCCAGCACCGGCCAGGCGGCGGCGGTCTGGCCGACGCCCACCCGCAGCGCCGAGCCCATCGCTCCGATCGTGCGCGCCGCGGCGGGCGCGCGGCCGGCCTCAACCGACAGCGGCGTAGATGTCATGGATCACCTCCTCCATCGGAGGGTCTTCGATCGTGACGTCCTCGATGCCGCCGGCCGCCAGGGCCGCGGCGATCACCTGCTCCACGCGGACGAGCCGCGTGTCGACCTCGAGGATCGTCGTGTGCGCCTGCGACGGCCGCGTCGTCACGCCGGGCAAGTCCACCGCGATCGCCGCCCCGGCCGACTGCAAGGTGATCACCTTGCGCCCCAGGAACCGCTTGCGCAGTTGGTCGGTCGGCTGGTCGACGACGATCTTCCCGCGGTTCACCACGATCACCCGCTCGCAGACCAGCTCGATGTCGCGGGTGTCGTGGCTGGTCAGCAGCACGGTCTGGCCATGGTCACGAGCGTGGTCGCGCACGAAGTCGCGGATCGCGGCCTTGGCGGTCACGTCCAGCCCGATGGTCGGCTCGTCCAGGAACAGCAGTTCCGGCCCGTGCAGCAGGCTTGCGGTGATCTCGCAGCGCATCCTCTGGCCGAGCGACATCCGCCCCACCGGCTGGTCGAGGATCTCCGACAGGCCGAACCGCTCGGTGAGCTCACCCAACCGTCGTTCGAAGCTCGCGGCCTCCTGGTCGTAGACCCGCCGCAGCAGGCGGAACGAGGCCCGCGCCGGCAGCTCGGCCCAGAGCTGCGAGCGCTGCCCGAACACCACCCCGATCCGGTAGGCCAGCGCCTGGCGCGCCCGCCAGGGTGTCAGGCCCAGCACCTCGGCGCTCCCGCCGCTCGGCTCCAATACGCCGGACAGCATCTTCAGGGTCGTCGACTTGCCCGCCCCGTTCAGCCCGATGATCGCCACCCGCTCGCCCCGCGCGACCTCGAAGTCGACGCCGGCCACGGCGTCGAGGGTCACGGTCTGGGAGGACAGGATCCCGCGCCAGCCCGGCGCGCGGCGGCCGTAGCTATAGGTCTTGCGGAGCTGGCGAACGGTGATGGCGGGGGCGGTCATGGCGAGGCTCGGAAGGGAGGAATGTCGCGATCGGTCTGGCGGACGGGCATGCGGAGGCGCACGGGTAATGCCCGGTCCGCATAAGGTTCTGTCCGTTCCGACCGATCATGGTCCGTTTCCGAAAATCGCCGCGAACCCCGTTCGCGGAACACACTCCAGGCTAGAGAACCCTTTCGCGGTGCGCAACCGCGCGGCAAGGTTCATGCTCAAGGTGTGGCTTTCGCGCAAAGCGAAGCCGAGGGAACGGAACATGCGATCGATCTTGCTTGGCGGCCTCGCCGCCCTCTGCCTCACGGCCGCCGCCCCGGCCCTGGCCCAGGGCGTGCCGCCCGCGGTCATCGCCGATCCCGCGCCCGACGCCGCCCATCCGCCGCGTTCCGCCCAGGTGCTGATCCCCTCCGAGGGCGGCGAGATGAACGCCCTGCTCTACCTGGCCGCCGGCGAGGGACCACACCCCACCGTGGTCCTGCTGCACGGGCTGCCCGGCAACGAGCAGAACCTCGACCTCGCCCAGGCCATCCGCCGCGCCGGCTGGAACGTGCTGACCCTCCACTATCGCGGCTCCTGGGGCAGTCCGGGCCGCTTCTCGATCACCGGCGCGATCGCCGACGGCGACGCCGCCGTGGCCTTCCTGCGCGATCCGCGCGTGGCGGCCAAGTACGGCATCGACACCCACCGCATCGTCGTCGGCGGCCACAGCATGGGCGGCCTCGTCACCGCCCTGCACGCCAGCCACGACCCGGACCTCGCCGGAGCCTTCTTCCTCGACCCCTGGAACGCCGGCGCCGACGGCGCCCGATGGGCCGCCGCCGCGCCCGCCGCCCGCGCCGCCTTCGAGGCCGGCATGGACGACTTCGGCCATTCCCTGGTCGGCGCCGACCCCCATTCGATCGCAGTCGAGATCGCCGCCCACGCCCGCGAATGGGACCTCGTGGGCCGCGGCGCGAGCCTCACGCGCGTCCCGGTCCTGGTGATCGGCGCCGAGCGCGGCGGTGGCGCGGAGGTGCGCGCCTTCGCCGACGCCATCGCCCAGGCCGGCGGCCAGGTCTCCGGTGGCGAGATGAGCACGGACCACGGCTTCTCGGACCACCGCATCGCCATGATGTCGGCCGTCGTCGACTGGCTGAACAATCTGCCGCACTGACAAGATGGGCCCCCTCCCTCCCCTTCATGAGGAGGGTGGCCTAGGCGGAGCCTCGGACGGATGGGGTAGTCTGGTGAGGTGGGCGGCGGCTCAAAGGAGCCCCACCCTGTCGCCCTTGGGCCGACATCCCTCCGGGGAGGGAGAAAACTCGTCAGCGCCGGCGGAACAACGCTTCCAGGCCCTGGATCACGTCTTCCATCAGCCGCCCCTCGGTGTCGGTCGGGTCGGCCAGCGTCATCGAGGCCGCCCCGTGCCCGCAGGCCCAGACCGCCAGCGCCACACGGTGGACGGTGTCGGCGTCGCGGTCCGCCTGGCTGGCGGCGCCGCCGATCGCGGCCTTCAGCTCGCCGAAGGCCTTGTCCCGCGCCGCGCTCACCTCGGCCTCGCCCAGGATCTCAGGGTCGAACATCAGCGAATAGAGCGCCGGCTGGGCGCGGGCGAAGCCGAAATAGGCCAGCGCGCAGGCGCGGATCGGCGCGGGCCCGGCCTCGGACGCCGCCTGCCTCAGGGCGGCTTCAAGCTCGCCGAACCCCGCCGCGGCCAGTTCTCCCAGCAGCGCCTGCTTGGAGACGTAGTGATGATAGACCGAGCCCGGCGCGATCCCGGCCCGCGCCGCCAGCGCCCGCAGGTTCAGC
>CAMFHW010000316.1 GCA_945952175.1 uncultured Phenylobacterium sp.
ATATCGTTGGCCAAAGCCTTAGCGTAGGATTTCGCCCTCTCCCGCAAACGACCCCGAAATCCATGGCGGGTCCTTGCCTAGCGTCGGTCATTGGATGACGCGGCCGCCGCACGGTTCCCGCGCGACCGATCGGGGTCCAGCGGCCCTGGCGACGGATCGGTTCTCCCCTGGCGGGGCGCCGTTGGCCGCGAAGGTCAGGATAGGTACTCAGAATGAGCCATGGCTAAGGCGTTTTAAGAGTCTGTTATCCGAAATCTTCAACTCTCCAGAAGACTGCATGTAACCCGAAGCTTCGCCACGACTATGGCGAGCAAATTAACTATTCTATACCACGTGAAGTCGTGAACCCCATGGGCAGGAGAGATCGCCGGTGTTCAACTTGAAAACGAAGGGCGCCGGCGACCCGGCCGGGACGCTCGCCGCCTTGCACCGGTCGCTGGCGGTGATCGAGTTCGATCCCACGGGCAAGATCCTCGCGGCCAACGAGAACTTCTGCCGGGCGATGGGGTACAGCGCCAGCGAGCTCATGGGGCAGAACCATAGCCTGTTCGTGTCGCAGAGCCACGCCCGCAGCGATGAGTACCGGGCCTTCTGGCAGAAGCTTCGCGGGGGCGAGTTCGACGCCCGCGAATATCTGCGCTTCGGCAAGGGCGGCGCCGAGGTGTGGATCCAGGCCTCCTACAACCCGGTCCGCAACGCCAGGGGCCAGGTGACGCGGGTGGTGAAGGTCGCCACGGTCATCACCGAGGAGAAGCGCCGCAACGCCGACTTCGCCGGCAAGATCGAAGCCATCTCGCGGGCCCAGGCGATGATCGAGTTCACGCCGGACGGGGTGGTGCTGGACGCCAATTCCCACTTCCTCGCCGCGCTCGGCTATGCGCTGGAGGAGATCCAGGGCCAGCATCACCGGATGTTCGTGGACGCGGAGACCTCCGCCTCGCGCGACTACGAGGACTTCTGGCGCAAGCTGCGCGAGGGGGAGTATGTCGCCGCCGAGTTCAAGCGCGTGGGCAAGGGCGGCAAGGCGGTCTGGATCCAGGCCTCCTACAATCCGATCTTCGACCATGAGCGCCGTGTGGTGAAGGTGGTGAAGTTCGCCACCGACGTCACCGCCCGCGTGAATGCGATCAACGACATCGCCGCGGCCCTGGACCTGATGGCCAAGAACAGCCTGTCGCACCGCGTCGAGGCGCTGGCGGACCCGAACCTCGACAAGCTACGCGCCGATCTCAACAGCGCGCTGGCGGCGCTCGACGACAGCATGGCCGCCGTCGCCGCATCGACCACCAGCGTCGACGGCGGCGCGTCCGAGATCGCCATCGCCTCCGACGACCTGTCCCGGCGGACCGAACAGCAGGCCGCCAGCCTGGAAGAGACCGCCGCGGCGCTGGACGAGATCACCGCCACGGTGAAGCGCAGCGCCCAGGGCGCGCGCCAGGTCTCGACGGCGGCCTCCGAGGCGCGGGCGGACGCCGAGAAGTCCGGCGAGGTGGTGCAGCAGGCGGTGTCCGCCATGGGCGAGATCGAGGCTTCGGCCAAGGAGATCACCCAGATCATCGGGGTGATCGACGAGATCGCCTTCCAGACCAACCTCTTGGCCCTGAACGCCGGGGTCGAGGCGGCCCGGGCTGGAGAAGCGGGCAAGGGCTTCGCCGTCGTGGCCTCGGAGGTGCGGGCCCTTGCGCAACGCTCGGCCGAGGCCGCCAAGGAGATCAAGACCCTGATCGCGACCTCCTCTGGCCAGGTGGCCAGGGGGGTGCAGCTCGTCGGCGAGGCGGGCGGGGCGCTCACCAGCATCGTCGCCAAGGTCGCCGAGATCGATGCGCTGATCTCGGAGATTGCGCTGTCCTCGCAGGAGCAGGCGACGGGGCTGGCGCAGGTCAACACCGCCGTCAACCAGATGGACCAGGTGACCCAGCAGAACGCGGCGATGGTCGAGGAGGCCACCGCCGCCGCCGCCAGCCTGCGGTCCGAGAGCCGCTCGCTGTCGGAGGTGGTGGACCGCTTCAGCACCAGCCGGGCGCGGTCCCGGCCGGAACTGGCCTGGGAGCGGGCCCGCGCGCCGGCGGCGCCCGTGGTGGTGCGCCAGCAGGCGCGGCTGGCGGCCGCGGTCGGCGGGCAAGGGGAATGGGCGGAGTTCTAGCCGGGGCGATCGCGCTAGGCGTCGCCCCGGCGCCTAGGCGTCCTTCGCGGCCTTCGGCGCCGTTCGAGCGGCCGGCGCGCTCAGCTCGGTCACCAGGGTGACCGGGCCGAAATAGCCGAAGTCCTCCTGCACGCAGGCCAGCGCGAGGTCGACGTCGCGGTAGGTCTTGGGATGGTCGGACTTGAACATATTGACCCGGTGTTCGCCGGGTCGGCCGTTCATCCGCACATAGATGGTCCAGCGCCGGTCTTCGCCCTGCACGAGGCGGACGTCCTTGAGGCTGCCGCCGTTCTGCAGGTAGGCGGCCAGGCTGCGCACACGAATGGCGTGCTCGGGATTGCTGGCCGCGATCCAGGCCTCATCGTCCCGTCCAGGCGGCGCGGACCGCTTGTCGTCCTTCTTCGGCAACGGAAAGGAGCTCCCCCTGCAGCTCGCGATTCACCTTGTCCCTATCAGGAAACCGGGGCCCGCGTCTGCGTCGGATGGTGAAATATCGTCGGTCCCTTATCTTGACGGCGCACAGAACAATACCGTCGTAGTTGAGTAGTTTGGGTGCTGCACGCGACAGTGAAGCTTATTTCGTGCGTCAGGCGAGTAGTGCAGGCGACAACCATTGGCTGCGGCGCGGCCTCTAGTCTTACCGTGGCGTAGGGTCACACGGCCGAGGCTGTCTTGGAATCGTAGCGGGGCGCCTTGGTCTTAGGCAACTCACTTTTGCGGGGGAGCGCCCTCCCCCTGCGTCGGAGCCGGACGTCTCCGCCGACCCCCACCAGCGGGGAGCGCCCCGCAACGCCCCCGAAGGGAAGGGCGGCGCCGGCCGGAGCCGGCGCCGGGCGGATCAGGACCGCGTCCAGATCAGGCTGAAGCGGTCGCCGTCCTCGACCAGGGTGGCGAACAGCGGCGCAGCGAAGGCCGGATCGTCGATCTTGACCGAGAGGTAGTCGCGCTGCTGGGCGCTGGTCTTCTTCCAGGCCGCTCCGAGTTCGGTGTCGGACCCGTCGCGGCCCTGGGCGGTGCCGCGGGCGAAGATCCGATAGTCCGGGGCGTTGTCGCTGCTCTTGTCGGTCTTGCGGATGTCCAGCTCGACGTCGAGGCTCAAGGTGCGGATGGCGCCGTGGAAGGTGTCGCCGCGGCGGGTGAAGGTTCCGATGGTGGCCATGGGGCTGCTCCTGTCTGTCTTGACCGCGCCGATCGCGGTCTCGATGGCGTTTCAGGAGGTCGGCGCAGGCCGGGGCCGCACCCGTCAGGGCGCTCCCGACGCCGGCGGCGGCTTTGTTGTCGGCGAGGAGGCCGCCAGGACGGGGAAGAAAGCCTGGCCGCCGCGCGTTGCGGCCCCGGCGGAGGCTTGCAAAAGCCGTCGCCGACCAGCACGCCAAACCGAGAGACCGCGCTTCGGTCGCGTCAGACGCGGGGCTTGCCCACATCGGCGCCTTGGCCGATCCGCTGCGGGAAATCTGTGGCGCAGGAGGTGACTTTTTAACCGAAAAGGGCCACTATCCGCGCGCCGGCTGCGGCGCGCCAGGGTCTTCGGACCCCGGCCGGCCCAGCCGCGGAGCGGGCCGGGGGCGGTCCAGACCCATAAGGAGGGGGCATGGCCGGGGAGTGGCGCGAGAGGCTCGCGCGCACGGGATTTCGTCGTCGCGACCTGCTGCTGGCGGTGCCGCTCGGGGTGATCGTCGCCGTGGTCGCGGACATGGCCTGGAACCCGGCTGACCCGGGGGTGGTCAGTTGGGCGTCGCTCGCCATCTCCGGCGGGGCGATCGCGCTTTATCTGGGTATGCTGGCGTGGGACCGGCGCTAGGCGCCGGGTCGGGGAAAGGGCGAAGCAAGGGGACCTGGGGGCGTCGGACGCGTTAGAGGAGGCCAAGGCCCATGCCCATGCTCGGATCGAACATCTTCGCGCCTCGGGGAGGCGCGCTATGTCCTTAAGGTCGATCGTCGCGGCGCTCGGCGGCGATCTCTATGACCAGGGTCGCCGCGCCAACATTCCCGCGCCCGGCCACAGCGCCGAGGACCGATCGGTCTCCCTGCTGCTGGAGGACGACCGGGTCGTCGTCCACACCTTCGGCGACGGCGACTGGAAGGCAGTGCTCGACTTCCTGCGCGATCACCAGCTGATCGACGCCGCCAATGCGCCCCTCGACGGTCCCGGGCGGCCCGTCGGCGCGCGGCCGGCGCGGCCCGTGGCCTCGCGCCTGGAGCGGCGCGACGCCGCCCTGCGGCTTTGGGAGGGCGGCCGGGGCCTCGCGGGGACGCTTTCGGAACGGCATTGCCGCCTGCGCGGCGTCGAGCGGCCGCTGCCGGGCCCGGAGATCCTGCGGCACAACAGCGAGGCGCCCGTCTCGGCCTATCGCGGCCAGGGCTACGCGCGGCCGGCGCTGCTGGCGGCGATCCAGGACGCCGCCGGCGAGGTCACCGCGGTCGAAGTGACCTATCTGGCCGCCAACGGCCAGCGGGCCAGCGACCTGCGCCTGCCACGCAAGACCGTGGGCCCCGCGCCGGGCGGCTGCGCGGTCCGGCTCGATCCGGCGGCCGAGGAGATGCTGGTGGGCGAAGGCGTCTTCACCACCCTGTCGGCGACCGAATGGTTCGGTCTGCCCGGCTGGGCCCTGCTCTCCACCCGCAATCTCCGGGCCTGGTCGCCGCCCGACGGCGTGCGCTCGGTGCTGATCGCCGCCGACCGGGGCAAGGACGGCGAGGCCTCGGCCGCCAAGCTGCAGGCCCGTCTGGCGCGGGCGGCCCTGGCCGTGACCATCGCCCTGCCGCCCGAGCCGTTCGGGGACTGGAACGAATGGTCCGACCATCAGCGGCGGCAGGGCCGGCGCCAAAGGAGGGGAGAGGAAGGGATCGGGCGGGTGCGCCCAGGGGCAGGATGACCCTCGCCCAGGCGCTGGAGCCTGATCCTGATGACCGACGTCACCTCTGAAGTTCCCGAAACCGCCGCCGCGCCCGTCGCCATGGCCCGTGTCCAGGTCCGCCTGGGCGACCTGGGGCTGGCGAAGGAGAACCTCCGCTACGCCGAGCCGGCCGACGAGGGCGTGCCCCAGCTCGCCGACACCATCCTCGCCGCTGGGGTGGTGATCGCCCCGATCGTGCGGTCCGGGCGCAAGGGCGAAGAGCCCTTCGTGGCCCTGGACGGCCGCCGCCGGCGCCTCGCGCTCCTGGTGCTGCGCGACCGCGGCGACATCGATGACGACTACCAGGTCGAGTGCCTGCTGGCCGAGACCAAGGCGCAGCAGGCCGCGGCCATCGTCCTGCCCAACAC
>CAMFHW010000317.1 GCA_945952175.1 uncultured Phenylobacterium sp.
AGCCGCCAGAAGGAAGGCGAGATCGACGTCCGCCATCCCTATGCCTGGATGGGCCGCCGCACCCGCGACGTGCACGACATCTGGCACATCCTGTCGGGCTATCACCGCGACGGCCTGGGCGAGGCTTGCCTGGTGGCCTTCTCCTACGCCCAGACCAAGGGCCTGGGCTGGGCGCTGATCGGCCTGGGCGCGGCCCTGCGCTCGCGCAAGGGCGACTATCCGTACGCCAAGGCGATCTGGCAGGGCTATCAGCGGGGCAAGGCCGCCGCCTGGCTGCTCGGCGAGGACTATGAGCGCCTGCTGGCCGAGCCGCTGGAGCTGGCCCGCAAGCGCCTGAACATCACGCCGGCGACTCTCTATGACGCCATTCCGGTGGAGTTCCGCGACGCGGCCGTGCCGGCCCAGATGGCCGCCTGACCCACCGATAGACAACCCGCGCGCCCGCCCGCATGCCGGGCGCGCCGGCGAGGGGCGGGGGAGCGTCGAGCCTCTTCCGCCCCGATCGCCCCGTTCTCAGTCTTCGCGCTTGGCGCCGTCCAGCGTCCGCTCGGCCTTCGCGGCCTCGAGCTTGCCCTTCGCCTTTTCCGACTTGGTCCGGCCGAACGCCACGCGGTTCTCCGCGGCCTTGGTCTTGGCCTGCGCCTTCGCCCGGTCCTTCCGCGCCCTATTGAAATTTACAATTGTCATTTCAAAGCTCGCCGACACCTCTTCAGAAAGCGCCTGAACCTCGGCGGTCGCAACCTCTGAAACTTGGCCATGATCTCGTCCGTTAGCCCCTCAAACCAACCGAAGGGAGACGAAGATGATCAATACGTCCCAGATCCGCGAACACATGGAAGTGGTGGGCTCCGACGGCGGCCACGTCGGCAAGGTCGACCACGTCGACGGCGGCGACATCGAACTGGCCAAGTTCGACATGGGCTCGGGCTTCAAGCACCACCTGATCCCGCTCACCTGGGTCGAGCAGGTCCAAGAGGACAAGGTGTGCCTCAACATGACCAAGGACGCCGCCAAGGCGGCCTGGCGCGAGAAGCACTAGCCCGAAACGAAAACGCCGCCGACCCGGAGGTCGGCGGCGTCATCTTGTTCAGGCGGTCTGGGCTCAGGCCGCGACGCGCTTGCGGCGACCGTCGCGCAGGGTCGCGCCCACCAGGCCGAAGCCGGCGATCATCATCGCCCAGGTGGCCGGTTCCGGCACGCCGGCGGTGAAGCTGGCCAGTTCGTTGGCGTAGAGCTGCTGCGAGGCCACGGTGTCCGACAGGAAGCCGTTGACGATGGTCTTGCCGCCATGACCGACCACGATGGCCGCGTCGCCGTTGCCGAAGGAGCCCGCGACCGTGCCGCCGGCCGAGGCCAGGCCCATCGAGAAGATGCCCCAGCCGGTGTTGGTCACCGACAGCGGGCTCGCGATGCCCGAGCTGAACAGCGAGGTCAGGCTGAGCGAGGTCTGGTTGTTGTTGCCGGTATAGGTGGCTTGACCGTCGAAGCCCGACGAGCGGGTCCAGTCGTTGTAGATCACCTTGCCGCCGGCGGCGATGAAGGCGTCCAGCGCGGCCAGGTCGCCCGACGGGATGCTGCTGTTCTGGTTCGCGTAGACGACCACGTCGTAGTCGCCCAGCGTGAAGCCCGACAGGCTGCTGGCGGTGGAGGTGACGGTGTAGGTCGAGGCGGCGATCGCCGCGCCCAGATAATCGGCGCCGAGCGTCTTGTCGTTGCGGTAGAGCAGCGACGAGGCGTCGGCGGCGGAGGCCATGGCGACGGTGGCGGCAAGCGCCGCACCGGCCAGCAGAATCTTCTTCATACGTGAATCCCCAGAACTGAAATGCGCCCAACCGAGTCGCGTTAGCGGTTGTTATTGTAGGTCGCCAAATCGCGCAACGCCGTTCGTCTAACGCGCGACTGCGAATCTACCGGCGGTCATCGCCTAAGAAATCTTCCCGACATAGGGCCGCGAACACCGGGACTTCGAGACCCTCGATCCTGGGCGCGCCGTCACCGCGCCAGATGGCGCAGACCACCGCCACGGGGATCGCGCCGGCCTCCAGGAGCAGGCGGTGCGCGTCGCGCACGGCGCCGCCGGTGGTGATCACGTCCTCGATCATCGCCACCCTGCGGCCCGCCACCGCGCCGCCCTCGACGGCCAGGCAGGTGCCGTAGTCCTTGGCCTTCTTGCGCACGAAGCCGGCGGGCTTGCCGCTCTGCAGGGACATGGCGGTGGCGATCGGCACGCCGCCCAGTTCGAGGCCCGCCAGCACCTGCGCCTCGTCCGGCACGAGCGGCAGCATGGCCGCCGCCACCCGCGCCAGCAGGGCGGGGTCGGCCTCGAACCGGTACTTGTCGAAGTACTGGTCCGAGACCTGGCCCGATCGCAGCTTGAAGGTTCCCTTCAGCCGGGCGGCGCGGTCGACATCCGCCGCCAGAGCCGCCCGCACCGAGGCGTCCATGCCTATTTCACCGAGCCGCAGAAGCGCTGGATGCGGCCGCAGGCGTCTTCCAGCACCGAGTTCGCGGTGGCGTAGCTGATGCGGAAGAAGGGCGACAGGCCGAACGCCTCGCCAAATACGACGGCCACGCCCTCGGCCTCCAGGAGCTCGTTGGCGAAGTCCTGGTCGGAGCTGATCACCCGACCCGACGGCGCGGTCTTGCCGATCAGCCCCTCGCAGGACGGATAGACATAGAAGGCGCCTTCCGGCGTCGGGCACTTCAACCCCTTGGCCTGGTTCAGCATCGACACGACGAGGTCGCGCCGCTCCTGGAACAGCCTGGCGTTCGGCTTGATGAAGTCCTGCGGCCCGTTCAGCGCCTCGACGGCCGCATATTGCGAGATCGAACTCGGGTTCGAGGTCGACTGGCTCATCACCTTGGCCATCAGTTTGATCAGCGGCTCGGGACCGGCCGCGTAGCCGATCCGCCAGCCGGTCATGGCATAGGCCTTGGACACGCCGTTCATGGTCAGGGTCCGGTCGTAGAGGCCGGGCTCGACCTGGGCGATCGTCCAGAACGGCGCGTCGTCGAACATCAGGTGTTCGTACATGTCGTCGGTCAGCACCCAGACCTGAGGATGGCGCATCAGCACCTCGGCCAGCGCCTTCAGCTCGTCCTTGGTATAGGCCGCGCCCGAGGGGTTGGACGGCGAGTTCAGGATGAGCCAGCGGGTCCTGGGCGAGATCGCCGCCTCGAGATCGGCCGCCTTCAGCTTGAAGCCGTTCTCCGCCGTGGTCGGCGCGAACACCGGCTTGCCGCCGGCCAGCAGCACCATGTCCGGATAGCTCACCCAGTAGGGCGTCGGCACCACGACCTCGTCGCCGGGGTTCAGGGTGGCCATCATGGCGTTGAAGATCACCGGCTTGCCGCCCGGCGAGACGTTCACCTGGCTGGGCTTGTAGGTCAGGCCGTTCTCGCGCGCGAACTTCGCGACGATGGCCTCCTTCAGCTCGGGAATGCCGTCGACGGTGGTGTATTTGGTCTTGCCGTCGCGAATGGCCTTGATCGCGGCCTCTTTAATATTGTCCGGCGTGTCGAAGTCGGGCTCCCCCGCGCCGAGGCTGATCACATTCTTGCCCTGGGCCTTGAGTTCGCGCGCCTTCTGGTCGGTCGCCATGGTGGCGGACGGCTTCACACGGGCAAGCGTAGAGGACTCAAGCGACATGACGGGCAAACTCCCGGCTCAGGTTGAAAGGAACGCGGCGGGGTTTAACCGAAAGGGGGCCTGAGGCCTAGCCGCGAAGCGTCCGGCGAGACCATCCTTTTGGCGAGGCGACCCAATAGCCACAGGGCGCCGGCTTGACCCCCGGCGCCGAACGCGCGACCCCAGGCCATGCGTCGCCTCTGGGCCTTCATCACCAATATGGACCGCCAGGCGTGGCGGACGCTGGCCATTTCGTTCGTGCTGTTCGGCGGGGTGGGGATGGTGTTCCTGTTCGGGGCCCAGATGCTGGGCTTCAACGGCGAGGCCACGGTCGAGCGCTGGATGGGGGCGGCGAGCGGGCCCTGGGCCCTGCCGGTCGCGGTGCTGTCCTTCGCCCTGCTGGCCTTCATCGGGGTGCCGCAGTTCGTGCTGATCGCCGCCGCGGTGGTGGCCTTCGGGGCCTGGCGCGGCTTCGCCTACAGCTGGATCGGCACTCTGGTCTCCTCGATGGTCGGCTTCTATCTGGGCCGGTTCGCCGGCGCGCGGGCCCTGAAGACCCTGTCGGGCGAAAGCATGCGGCGGTTCATGGACCTGGTGGGCCGCAACGGCTTCCTGGCCAGCCTGATCGTGCGGCTGGTGCCGTCCGCGCCGTTCATCGTGGTCAACATGGCCGCCGGCGTGACGCCGATGAGGGCGTGGGACTTCGCGGCCGGGACGGCGATCGGCATCATCCCCAAGATCGCGCTCACGGCCTTCGCCGGCAGCTCCATCGTCCAGGCGCTGAACGGCGGCGGGATCAAGCATATCGCCTTGCTGGTCGCCATCGTCGCGATCTGGATCGCGATCGGCTGGTATGCGAGGCGTTGGCTGAAGGCGCGCGAGGCGCAGGCGTCCCAGGGAGATTGACGTGCTGAAACTGTTCACGGGCCGCGGCACGATCGGGCTCGCCTGCGAGATCGTGCTGGAAGAGGCGGGCGCCGACTATGACGTGGCCCGCCTGGACTTCGCCAAGGACGAGCAGCGGCAGGCGGACTATCTGGCGATCAATCCCAAGTCGCGCGTGCCGGCGCTCGCCACCGACCGGGGCGTGATCACTGAGGCGCCGGCCATCGTCGCCTATGTCGCCGAGACCCATCCGGCCGCGAAGCTGGCCCCGTTCGGCGACCCTTTCGCGATGGCGCAGCTGCAGGCCTTCAACACCTATCTCTGTTCCTGGGTGCACCCGGCCGCCGCGCACCGCCACCGCGGCTATCGCTGGGCCGACGATCCGGCCGCCATCGCCGACCTGCGCCGCAAGGCGCCGGAGGTGTTCGCCGAGGCCGCCGGGCTGATCGAGGCGGAATACCTGAAAGGCCCCTGGGTGATGGGCGAGGCCTACACCACCGCCGACGCCTATCTCTACGTCGTGTCGAGCTGGCTGCCGCGCGACGGGATCGACATGGCGAGGTTTCCGAGGATTTCCGAGCACTTCGCCCGGGTCGGCGCGCGGCCGGCGGTCGGCAAGGTTCTTGCGCGCGTCGCCGGATGAAACCGTATTCCGCGCAAGACTCTTGCGGCGCGGGGCTCGATTCTGTACGAAGGCCGCCATGCGCATCATGACGCACAGCCAGCTTCTTCTCTCGCTGGGGCTTAGCGGCCCCTGGGCGCCTTAAGAGGCTGCGCTTCTTCGCGGCCGGGCGTTCAGGGGATGAACCCGACCGCCCGAGACCATAAAACTCCCCGCGAAGAGACACAGGACCATGAGCCAATCCGCCAACGAT
>CAMFHW010000318.1 GCA_945952175.1 uncultured Phenylobacterium sp.
CCCGTGGAGAGCCCCTACCAGGGCCGCCACGCGATCTTCGTCAACGAGGCGGCCACCACGCCGGCCCGCTTCGTCGACGAGGTCCCGGCGGTGCTCACCGTACGCAAGGCGATCTCGCTGCGCGGCTTCGACGAAGCCGGCATGATCGTCGACGCCGACGTCGTCCCGGGCGCTGAGGTCGAGCCCCTGATCCTCAAGCTCTTCGAGAACCCGGCCATCGCCTACATCCACGCCCACAATGCGGGCCGAGGCTGCTTCGCCGCGCGGATCGACCGGGCCTAGGCGCTGGGCGCCCGGTGGATCACCGCCAGCTCGTCCGTTCCTGCACCTTGGATGGTCCGCGGACACGTCCGGCGGCGGAGGCGCCCAGCTTCACCTTGCGCCGGACGGATGGGGCTGGGACTGTCGGGACCTGTTCGAGGGAGAGCGCCATGCGCCGATTTGCCGTTCCGTTCGCGATCCTGTTGCTGGCGGGGGCGGCGGACCCGGCCCTGGCCGCCAAGGCCAAGCCGAAGCCGGAGCCCGCCTGGGTGGTCGCCCACCGCGACGCCATCGTGCTCGACACCCACTACGACACACCCGCCCTCTTCCACCTGCCCGGCTGGGACATCCTCGATCGCCACAGCTATGCGGTCGACGGCAGCCAGGTGGACTTGCCGCGGATGATCGACGGCGGGGTCGACGGCGGCTTCTTCGCGATCTTCACGCCGCAAGGCGCGCGCGGGATCGAGGGGAACCGCGCGGCCCGCGACTACGCGCTGGTGCGCGCCACCGAGATCCACGAGATGGTGGCCAAGCACGGCGACAAGTTCGCCCTGGCGCTCAAGGCCGATGACGTCCCGAAGATCCTCGCCGCCCACAAGCGCTTCGTCTTCATCAGCATGGAGAACGGCTCGCCCGTCGCGGGCGATGTCAGCCTGCTGCAGGGCTTCTATGCGCTGGGCCTGCGGATGGCCGGGCCGGTGCATTTCCTGACCAACGACCTTGGCGACAGCGCCACCGACAAGCCGGAATGGGGCGGGCTCTCGCCGGCCGGCAAACAGTTCGTGGCAGAAGCCAACCGGCTGGGCATCGTGCTTGACGCCAGCCATTCGGCGGACAGCGTGCTCGACGACATGCTGAAGCTGTCCAAGGCGCCGATCATCCTGTCGCATTCGGGCTGCAAGGCGATCTTCGACAACCCGCGCAACATCGACGACGAGCACCTGCGGGCGCTGGCCGCCCACGGCGGGGTCATCCAGATCAACGCGTTCTCCAACTACATGGTCCCAACGCCCAAGATCCCGGAGCGGGAGGCGGCGCTCGGCAAGCTGATAAAGGACATCGGCATGACCGGGCGCGAGATGACGCCCGAACAACGCAAGGCCTTCCTGGCCGGCAAGAAGGCGATCGACGCCAAGTGGCCCGTGCCGCGCGCCAATCTCGACGACTACATGAAGCACATGCTCCACGCGATCCAGGTGGCCGGCATCGACCATGTGGGCGTCAGCGGCGACTTCGACGGCGGCGGCGGCATCGACGGCCTGGAGAGCGTCGCCGACTACCCCAAGATCACCCAGCGCCTGATGGCCGCCGGCTATTCGAAGGAAGACGTCGCCAAGGTCTGGGGCGGCAATGCGCTGCGCGTGCTACGGGAGGTCGAGGCCGCCAAGGCCAAGTAGCTTTCCCGGAGTTCCCGATGGCGGGTTTCAGCATCCTCCTCACCCTCAAGATCGTCCCTGAGCGATTGGAGGAATTCGTCGCGATGCTGGAGGTCGAGGCGCCGCTGACGCGCGCCTTTCCGGGCTGCCTGGGCTTCGAGGTCTATGTGCTCGACGCCGCGGACGGCGACGTTCTGTTCCTCGAGGACTGGCGCTCGGAGGAAGACCAGCTCGCCTACGGCAAGTGGCGCGCCGAGCGCGGCGACATGGACCGGCTCGGCGCCTTCTTCTCGGCCCCGCCGGCGCGGGCGGTGCTGCAGCGGGTGGCCGTCCCCGCCGACTAGCTCCGGCCGCTGGTCGGGATGTCCTTGAAGGGGACGTCCTTGTCGACCCGGATGTCGCCCGGCAGGCCCAGCACGCGCTCAGCGATGATGTTGCGCAGGATCTCGTCCGTGCCGCCCTCCACCCGCGTGGCGGGCGAGCGCAGCAGCATGGCCTGGAACTTCATCGCCGCGTCGGAGTGCTCCGGGTCGTTGATCACGCCCGCCTGGCCCTGCAGATCCAGGGCGAACATGGCCAGTTCCTGCATCGAGGCGCCAGCCACCAGCTTGCCGATGGAGTTCTCCGGCCCGGGGGTCTCACCCTTGGAGAGCGCGCTGATGGCGCGCATGCCGGTGTATTTCAGCCCGCTGGCCTTGACCGCGAACTGGGCGAGCCGCGAGCGAACCATCGGGTCGTCGATGGCGGGACCGTCGGCGGTCTCCAGCTCAAGGCAGTAGTTGAACAGGTCCGGGAAGCCGGTCGGCATGCCTGAGCCGATCGACAGGCGCTCGTTCATCAGCGTGGTCAGCGAGACCTGCCAGCCCTGCCCCACCGCGCCGAGGCGCTGCGCGTCGGGGATCCGGACGTCGGTGAAGAACACCTCGTTGAAGCCCGACTGGCCGTTCACCTGCTTGATCGGGCGGATCTCGATGCCCGGCGACTTCATGTCCAGCCAGAACATGGTCAACCCCTTGTGCTTGGGCACATTGGGGTCGGTGCGGGTGATCAGGATGCCGTAGTCCGAGTTCTGGGCGCCGCTGGTCCAGATCTTTTGGCCCCGGATGATCCAGTCGCCCGTACCGTCATTGGCCGGCTCGGCGCGGGTTCGCAGACCCGCGAGGTCCGAACCACCGGCGGGTTCGGAGAACAGCTGGCACCAGACGTGCTCGCCCGACGCCAGGGGCGGCAGGAGGGCGCGTTTGTGGTCCTCGCTGGCCCAGGCCATCAGGGTCGGGCCGCACATGCCGTGGCCGATGATGAACAGGCCGCCGAGGCCGCCATAGACGCCCTCCTCCTGGCCCCAGATCACCCGTTCGATCGGCGTGGCGCCGCGGCCGCCGTATTCCTTGGGCCAGTGCAGGCAGGCCCAGCCGGCCTCCGCCTTCTTCTTCTGCCAGGCCTTGGCGGCGACGATCGGGTCCTCGCTCTTCAGGGCCGAGTTGCCGAAGGTGGCCTGGCTGAGTTCGGCCTCCAGATGCTTGGGCGCGTTGGCCTGGATCCAGGCGCGAACCTCGGCGCGGAACTGGGCTTCCTGGGGGGTGTCGTCGAAGTTCATCTTGCAGCTCCTCAGGCGGCCACGGGGGCGTCGTTGCGGCGGCGCATGCGCTCGATCAGCAGGTCTTCCCAGGTGGTCTGGGAGCCGATCGCGAGCGCCAGGCCGTTGGCGCGGCGGTAGAACAGGTGGCAGTCGAAGGCCCAGGTGAAGCCCATGCCGCCATGCACCTGGATGTTGTTCTTGGCACAGTGCTGGTAGGCCTGGGTTCCGGAAACCCGGGCCGTGGCCGCGGCCACCGGCAGTTCCGACGAGCCCGTCGAGAGCGCCCAGGCGCCGTAATAGGCGTTGGAGCGGGCCAGGGTCGCAGCGACGTACATGTCGGCCAGCATGTGCTTGATCGCCTGGAACGAGCCGATCTGGCGGCCGAAGGCCATACGCTCCAGCGCGTAGTCGCGGGCCATCTCCAGGGCGCGGTCGGAACCCCCTACCTGTTCGAAGGCGATCAGGACGGCGGCGCGGTCCAGCACGTCGGAGACGATGCGCCAGCCCTGGCCGGGCTCGCCCAGCCGCTCGGCCGGGGCGCCGTCGAAGGTGACCTTGGCCTGGCTTCGGGTGGGATCGATGGTGTCCAGGGTCTCGCGGGCGACGCCGGGGCCGTCCAGGTCGACGATGAACAGCGAAACGCCCTGCGGCTCGCGGGCCGCGACGATGGCCAGGCCGGCGACGTCGCCGTCAGCCAGGGGCGACTTCACCCCGGTGAGCTTGCCGTTCGCCACCTGGGCCTTGATGGCCTTCTCGGTGACGCGGCCGGAGGCCTCGGCCAGGGCCAGGGTCCCGATCACCTCGCCCGAGGCCAGCTTGGGCAGCCACATCTGCTTCTGGGTCTCAGTCCCGACCAGCATCAGGGCCTCGGCGGCCTGGTAGATCGAAGAGACCATGGGGACCGGCGCCACGGCGCGGCCGAGTTCCTCGGCGATCACGCAGAGCTCCAGGTGGCCCAGGCCGACGCCGCCGTATTCCTCGGGGATCGCCGCGCCGAGGAAGCCCATCTCGGCCATGCCCTTCCAGAGCTCGCGGTCGAAGGGCTCCGGCCCCTCCAGTATGGCGCGCACCGCCTTGGAGGATGAGCGGTCGGCGAGGAACTTCCGCGCCTCGTCGCGCAGCTGCTTCTGCTCGTCGGAAAAGTCGAAGTTCACTGGCGGCCTCCCTGCCCGTCTTCGGGTCGTTCGTCTTGCTGCCCGTCCTGTCGCTGCGGCAGTCAAAGCCCCCCGCTTGCCTGACGCAAGGACCGCGGGTTCAGTTCACCAAAACCATTGGGAGGCGCGCATGGATCTGGGCCTGAAGGACAGGGTGATCTTCGTGGCGGGCGCGAGCCGCGGCATCGGGCTCGGCATCGTCGAGGCCTGCCTGGCCGAGGGCGCCAGGGTGGCGCTCACCGCCCGCGGGGCCGAGGCGCTGGAGGCCACGCGCAAGGCCCTGGCCGAGCGGTTCGGCGCGGACCGGCTGTGGGCCATGGCCGGCGACATGCGCGACACCGCCACCATCGAGAAGGCGCTGGCCGACTGCGAGGCCGAGTTCGGGCCGGTCTATGGGGCGGTCGCCAATGTCGGGCTCTATCCGACGCCGCTGGGCGCGGAGGTGGACGACGAGACCTGGGACGCCGCCTTCTCGCAGAACCTGGGCTCGGCCTGGCGGCTGGCGCGCGGGGCCTATCGGCGGATGGCGCCGCGGGGCGAAGGGGCGATTCTGTGCATCAGCTCGATCGCGGGCCTGGGCGCGCTCGGCACGCCGCTGACCTACGGCACGGCCAAGGCGGCGATGAACCACATGGCGAAGGAGCTGGCTCGGATCGCGGGACCGTCCGGCGTGCGGGTCAATGTGATCGCGCCCGGCAACATCGTCTTCCCCGGCGGCGAATGGGAGAGCCGCTCGACCGGCCCGCGCGCCGGCGCCTGGACCCGCTGGCTGGAGCGCGAGGTGCCGATGAAGCGGTTCGGTAAGCCCGAGGAGATCGGCGCGGCCGCGGCCTTCCTGCTGAGTCCCCAGGCGAGCTTCGTGCATGGCGCGATCCTGCCCGTCGACGGCGGGCAAACTCGGTAGAAATTGGCCCGATAGATTTGAGGAGAGACCCCATGGACTACCAGCAACTCTATGTCCGCGTCTAAGGCGAGGTCGCATGCGCGACCATGAACCGGCCCGACC
>CAMFHW010000319.1 GCA_945952175.1 uncultured Phenylobacterium sp.
ATGTGCAGCAGCATACCGCCGACAACACCTGGACGCTGACCGCCAGCGAAGCCTATGCGGCCCGGGCGCTACGGCAGCTCGACAGCGCGCCGGCCGCCGCCGAATCGTCGACCGCGGTCAGCGAGGCCTACGCCAAGGCGCAGCGCAAGCGAGCTACCCCGCCTCCGCCGCCTAAGAGATAGGGGCCCGCGGAGGCGAAATTCTTGCAACCTGCTTGGCGAGCCGGACACCCCGGACTATGCCATGCGCGACTTCGGCTCCTATTCGCCGCGAGGCCTGCGGCCAGAGCTTTCCATGATCCCTGAATTCCACCGTATCCGACGCCTCCCGCCCTACGTTCTCGAGGAGGTCAACCGCATCAAGGCGCGTCTGCGCGGCCAGGGTGTCGACATCATCGACTTCGGGATGGGCAATCCCGACATGCCGACGCCCAAGCACATCGTCGACAAGCTGATCGAGACCGCCAAGGACCCCAAGGCCGGGCGCTACTCAGCCTCCAAGGGCATCATCGGCCTGCGCCGCGCCATGGCCGGCTATTACGATCGCCGCTTCGGGGTGAAGCTGAACCCCGACACCGAGGTGATCGCGACCCTCGGCTCCAAGGAGGGCTTCGCCAACCTCGCCCAGGCCCTGACCGCGCCGGGCGACGTGATCGTCTGCCCGAACCCGGCCTATCCGATCCACGCCTACGGCTTCATCATGGCCGGCGGGGTGATCCGCCACGTGCCGGCCCATTCGCCGGAGGAATATCTGGCAGGCGTCAGCCGGGCGGTGAAGCACTCGGCGCCGCCGCCCAGCGTGTTGATCCTCAGCTATCCGTCGAACCCGACCGCCCAGTGCGTCGACCTCGACTTCTACAAGGACGCGATCCAACTCGCGAAGAAGCACGAGATGCTGGTCATCTCGGACATCGCCTATTCGGAGATCTATTTCGACGACAACCCGCCGCCCTCGGTGCTGCAGGTCGAGGGCGCCAAGGACATCGCCGTCGAGGTCAATTCGCTGTCGAAGACCTATGCCATGGCCGGCTGGCGCGTGGGCATGGTGGTCGGCAACGAGCGCATCTGTTCGGCCCTGGCGCGGGTGAAGTCCTATCTGGACTACGGCGCCTACACCCCGATCCAGGTGGCGGCGGCCACGGCCCTGAACGGCCCGCAAGATTGCGTCGAGGAGATCCGCGGCATCTACAAGTCGCGACGCGACACCCTGGTCGAAGCCATGTCGCGCGCGGGCTGGGACATCCCGACACCGCCCGCCTCCATGTTCGCCTGGGCGCCGGTGCCCGAGAAATTCAAGGAGGCCGGAGCGCTGGTCTTCTCCAAGCTCCTGATCGAAGAGGCGGGCGTCGCCGTGGCGCCGGGCGTCGGCTTCGGCGAGTATGGCGAGGGCTTCGTCCGCGTCGGCCTGGTGGAGAACGAACACCGGATCCGGCAGGCGGCGCGCAATGTGAAGAAGTTCCTGGCCAACGCCGACGACATCCTTGGCCGCCACCACAACACATTGACGGGCGAATGAGCGGAAAGACCTGGCGCATCGGCGTCGCGGGCCTGGGTACGGTCGGCGCGGGGCTGCTGAACTTCCTGAGCGACAAGCCGGACTTCGCGCCGGCGGGCGGGCGCGCGAGCGTGACCGGCGTGTCGGCGCGTTCGCGTTCGCGGCCGCGGCCGTTCGACATCTCGAACCTGCCCTGGTTCGACGACCCGGTGGCCCTGGCCAATTCGCCGGACAACGACGTCTTCGTCGAGCTGATCGGCGGCTCGGACGGACCGGCCAAGGCGGCGGTCGAGGCCGCGCTGAAGGCCGGCAAGCCCGTGGTGACGGCGAACAAGGCGCTGATCGCCGAGCATGGCGCGGAACTGGCGGCCCTGGCCGAGGCCAAGGGCGTGCCGCTGCTGTTCGAGGCCGCGGTGATGGGCGGCACGCCGGCGGTGAAGATGCTGCGCGAGGCCCTGGTGGGCGACGACGTGCAGTCGGTGGCCGGCATCCTGAACGGCACCTGCAACTACATCCTGACCGAGATGGATTCGGGCGGCCGGGCCTTCGCCGACGTGCTCGCCGAGGCCCAGCGGCTGGGCTATGCCGAGGCCGACCCGACCATGGACGTCGGGGGCTTCGACGCCGCGCACAAGATCTCGATCCTGGCGGCCCTGGCTTTCGGCTGCGCGCCGAACTTCGCCGCCGCCGAGATCGAGGGGATCGACCAGATCGATCTCCTGGACGTGAAGCTCGCCAAGGACCTGGGCTATCGCGTGAAGCTGGTGGCCTCGGCCGACCGCTCGCCGGACGGGGTGCTGGTGCGGGTGCATCCGTCCCTGGCGCCGATCAGCCATCCCCTGGCCCAGGCGGGCGGGGCGCTCAACGCCCTGTTCATCGAGGGCACGCGGATCGGGCGCATCTTCATCCAGGGCCCGGGCGCGGGCGCGGGGCCGACCGCCGCGGCCGTGGCCGCCGACATCGCCGACGTGATGACCGGCGCCGTGCGGCCGGTTTTCCAGGCCCCGGCGGGGTCGCTGAAGCCGTTCACCCCCATCGATCCGTCGAAGACCATGGGGCGGGCCTATCTGCGCTTCCTGGTGAAGGACGAGCCCGGCGTGATCGCCGCGGTGTCCGAGACCCTGGCCGAGGCCGGCGTGTCGATCGAAAGCTTCCTGCAGAAGCCGGTCGAGAACGCGGACGGCGTGCCGATCGTATTGACCACCCATGCGGTGGCCGAATCCGTGCTGACGGCGGCGATCGACCGCATCGCAAATCTGTCGTCGGTGCTCGATAGGCCCCGGCTCTTGCGCATCGCGCGCATCTGGGGATCTGGAAGTACTATCCGGCTAGCGCCGGTGCTGGCGGGAGAGCGATAGATGAGTTCTGAAGTTCTGGATCGCGGACTGGTGCTGGACGCGGTCCGGGTGACCGAGATCGCCGCCATCGCCGCCTGGAAGATGGTCGGCCGCGGGGACGAAAAGGAGGCCGACCAGGCCGCCGTCGACGCCATGCGCACGGCGCTGAACGACCTCGACATCGACGGTGAGATCGTGATCGGCGAGGGCGAGCGCGACGAGGCGCCGATGCTCTATATCGGCGAGAAGGTCGGCAAGGGCGGCAAGCACAAGGTCGACATCGCGCTCGACCCGCTGGAAGGTACGACGCTGACGGCCAAGGCCATGGCCAATGCGCTGGCCGTGATGGCCTGGGCGCCGAAGGGCACCCTGCTGAACGCGCCCGACACCTACATGGACAAGATCGCCTGCGGCCCGGGCTATCCGGCCGGCATCATCGACCTGGACAAGAGCCCGGCCGAAAACGTGCAGGCCATGGCCAAGGCCAAGGGCGTCGATCCGTCGGAGATGACGGTCTGCGTCCTGGACCGTCCGCGCCACGCCGAGATCATCGCCTCGGTGCGCTCGGTCGGCGCGCGAGTCTATCTGATCACCGACGGCGACGTGGCCGGCGTGATCAACACCGCCGATCCGTCAACCGGCGTCGATCTCTATGTGGGGCAGGGCGGAGCGCCGGAAGGCGTGCTGGCCTGCGCGGCGCTGAAGTGCGTGGGCGGCCAGTTCCAGGGCCGGCTGGTGTTCCGCAACGCCGACGAGAAGGCCCGCGCGAAGCGGGTGGGGATCACCGACCTGGACCGCAAGTACGACCTGCACGAGATGGTCCGCGCCGACGCGATCTTCGCGGCCACCGGCGTGACCAAGGGCGCGCTGCTGGACGGCGTGTCCTACAAGGACGGCTTCGTGCACACTCACACCCTGGTGATGAACTCGTCCACGCGCACCGTGCGCGAAGTGCGGATGAAGCGACCGGTGTGATGGCGTGCGCCCTTCAGTTGCTCCCCCGTTGGGGGAGCTGTCGGCGGCGGAGCCGACGACTGAGGGGGTGGCCGGCAAGGCGTGTGGGCTTGAGCCCCCTCCGTCTCGAGGCTCCGCCTCGATCCACCTCTCCCAACGGGGGAGGAACGGCAGATGCCTGACGGCTCGACCTCGGCGGGATTCCTGGGCGTCACCCGGTCGCTGACCGGGCGGAGCTGGCGGGCGCGCCCCGCCGATCCCGAGGTCGTGCGTCGCCACCAGATGGGGCTGGGGCTGAGCGAGCCCCTGGCCCGGGCCCTGGCCTCGCGAGGCATCGCCGCCGAGGGGGGCGAGGACTATCTGAACCCGACACTGAAGGCGCTGTTCCCCGATCCATCGAGCTTCACGGACATGGACCGGGCGGCCGAGATCCTGGTCGAAGCGGTGCTGCGCGACCGGCCGATGGCGGTGTTCGCCGACTATGACGTGGACGGCGCTTCGAGTGCGGCCCAGCTGGTCCGCTGGATGCGGGCGGCGGGCAAGGATCTGCCGATCTATGTGCCGGACCGCATCACCGAGGGCTATGGGCCGTCGCCGGCCGCCTTCCGCCGCCTGAAGGACCAGGGCGCCGAGCTGGTGGTGACCGTCGACTGCGGCGCCGCGGCCTCGGAGCCCATCGCCTATGCGGCGACGATCGGGCTGGAGGTGGTGGTGATCGACCACCACCTGATGCGCGACGGCGACATGCCGACCGCCGCGGCCCTGGTGAACCCGAACCGGCCCGACTGCATCTCGCGCCAGGGCATGCTGGCGGCGGCGGGGGTCACCTTCGTATTGCTGGCGGCGCTGAACCGCGAAGGCCGCAAGCGGGGCCTGTTCGCCGAGCGCACCGAGCCGGACCTGCGCCAATGGCTGGACCTGGCGGCCATGGGCGCGATCTGCGACGTGACCGAGCTGGTCGGCTTCAACCGGGCCCTGACCTCTCAGGGGCTGAAGGTGATGTCGGCGTGGCGCAATCCGGGCCTGAAAGCGCTGCTGGAGGTGGCGAAGAGCCAGGGGCCGGCTTCGACCTTCCATGCCGGCTTCATCCTGGGGCCGCGGATCAACGCCGGGGGCCGGATCGGCCGGGCGGACCTGGGCGCGCGCCTGCTGTCGACCGACGACCCTGCCGAGGCGGCCGACCTCGCCGCCCAGCTCGATGCGTTGAACGCCTCGCGCAAGGAGGTGGAGCGCGAAGTGCTGGAGGAGGCGGTGCGCCTCATCGAGCGGGAGAGCAACCAGGCCGAGGCGCCCCTGCTGCTGGTGGCGGCCGACGATTGGCATCCCGGGGTGATCGGCATCGTCGCCGGGCGCCTGCGCGAGCGCTATCGCAAGCCAGTGATCGTGGCGGGGATCGACCGGGCCGCCGACGTCGCCAAGGCCTCGGGCCGCTCCCAGCCGGGGATCAATCTCGGCCGGGCGGTGCAGGCGGCCTATGCGCAGGGCCTGCTGCTCGCCGGCGGCGGGCACGCCATGGCGGCGGGCCTCAGCGTCAAGCCGGACCTGTCTCTTATACACATCTGACGCTGCCGACGACTCCTTACGTGTAGA
>CAMFHW010000320.1 GCA_945952175.1 uncultured Phenylobacterium sp.
GGATGGAATTCTTGTTCGGGTCCTTCTCGACGGTGGCCCGGGCGGCGGCGTCTTGCGGATCCTTGAGCAGAGCCTCAAGGGCGGCCTTCTGCTCGGGCGTCTCGGTCGGCAGGATGCGGGTGAAATAGTCGCGGGTCGTGTCGCTGAAGATCACCGGAAAGCGGTAGGCTTCCACCTTCGTCAGCGCATGCGCCAGATGGTAGATCGCGTTGTCGGGCAGGGGGCGCGAGGAGTGCCCGCCGGGGTTGGTGACCTCCAGGCGGTAGTTCTGCGACAGCTTCTCGCCCACCTGGATGCCTTGGAACAGCGGCTTTCCCGTCGCGTCGAGGGCTCCTGCGCCGCCCTCATTGATGGCGAAGGCGGCGTCGATGAGCTGGCGCTCGTGCTTGGCCAGGTACTCGGCGCCGTTGAACGCCCCATTGGTCTCCTCACCACAGGTCAAAGCCATCTTGAGCGTGTGGCGCGGCTGGTAATGCTCGGTCTTGAAGCGGACCATGCTGTCCACCCAGGTCGCGGCCATGGATTTGTCGTCCGCCGCGCCGCGCGCGTAGAAGTAGCCGCCTTCCTCGACCAGGGTGAACGGGTCGCGCGTCCAGTCCTCGCGCTTGGCCTCCACCACGTCGAGGTGGGCGAGCATCAGCACCGCCTTCGCCTTCGGGTCCTTGCCCGGCAGGACGGCGACGAGGCCGCCTTCCTTCGGATGCTCCGGCACGCTGAAATAATGCAGGTCGGCGTCGGGGAAGCCCGCCGCCTTCAGGCGCGCGCCCATCTTCGCGGCGGCCACGGTGCAGCTGCCGGCCGACAGCGTGGTGTTGGTCTCCACCAGTTCCTTGTAGAGCGCCCGGAACGCGACCTGGTCAGGCCGAAGCTCCTGAGCCTGCGCGGCGGACGAAAGTGCGAAGCCGACGAGCGCGGCGGCCGCAGCCGATGCCTTCAACATTGACGTCCCCCCTTTGAGTGCGACGATCTTATGCGCCTGCCGAGCCGCGGCAAGGGCGCCGGACGCGCTCACCCTTGATGGTTCGCTTTCGGCGCCGACCTCACCCGAAACAGCCAGCCATACTCCGTTCGGGAGCCCCCTAGATCGCGGCCTCGATGAACTTCGGGCCTGGCGTCTTCATGGCCCGGGCGAAGGCGGCGTCGAACTGCTCGGCGGTCTCGCAGCGGACGGCGTCGACGCCAAGGCCCTTGGCCATCGAGACCCAGTCGATCTTCGGGTCGCCGAGGTCCAGCAGCTTGCTGGCCGAAGGGCCCGGATTGCCGGCGCCGGTGCGGCCCATCTCGATGTTGAGGATGCGGTAGCTGTGGTTGGCGAAGACCACCACCGTCACGTCGAGCTGCTCGCGCGCCAGGGTCCAGAGGGCCTGGACCGTGTACATGCCGGCCCCGTCGCCGTTCAGCGAGATCACCTTGCGGTCGGGACAGGCCACGGCCGCGCCGATCGACAGCGGCATGGCGATGCCGATCGCCCCGCCGGTCAGGGCCAGCACCTCGTGCGGCGCGGCGGTCATGCAGGGCACCGCCACCCCGCCGCCGGAGGTCACCGCGTCGTCGCAGAAAATCGCGCCTTCCGGCAGGTGGCGGGCGATGGACTGGCCGCAGGCCTGGGGCGTCAGCGGGCCGGTGGGCGAGCCGTCCGGCAGCTTCAGCGGGTTCGAGGGTCCGCTGGCCGGCGCGCCCAGGGCGTCGGCCAGGGCGGAGAGCGCCGCGACGGCGTCCTCGGCGCGGGTCGCCAGGGTCGTGGTCTCGCAGCCCTCCGGCACCAGCACGCTCGGCCGGCTCGGATAGGCGAAGAACGCCACCGGCATGGCGGTGCCGACATAGACCATCAGGTCCGTGCCCTCGAGATCGGCCAGGGCCGCCTCGCCGAAATACTGCATCCGCGCCGGCGAGAAGACGCCCGCCCCGCGCGGCTGGCGCGAGACGAAGGTGTCGGCCATCACCCGCACGCCCGCGGCCTGCAGGCGCGCGGCCTCGCGCAGCGCATCGGCGCGGCAGGCGCGCCCGCCGATCAGCACCACGGGCTTCCTGGCCGCCTTGAGCGCCTTGGCCACGGTGTCGACCGTCTCCCCCGAAGGCGCGGCGCGGGTCGGCTTCGTCGACCTGGCGGCGCCCTTGGCCGTATCGGTCCAGGCGGCGTCGGCCGGCAGGATCAGGCTCACGGGGCCGCCCGGCGGGCCGTAGCTCGCGGCGATCGCCTCGGCGGTGACGGCGCCCACCTCATCGGCGCTGTCGGCCGATTTCACCCACACCGAGTTGGGCTTCACGATGGTCGGGATGTCGGAGTTCAGAGGTGCGTCGTACTGGCGGTGATAGGTGGCGTGGTCGCCGATCACATTGACGATCGGTGTGTAGGCGCGCCGCGCATTGTGCAGATTGGCCAGGCCGTTGCCGTAGCCGGGACCGAGGTGCAGCAGGGTGCAGGCGGGCACATCGGCCATCCGGCCATAGCCGTCGGCCGCGCCCGTCGCGACGCCTTCGAACAGGCACAGCACGGGCCGCATCGCCGGCTGGCGGTCCAGCGCGCTCACGAACTGCATCTCGCTGGTGCCGGGATTGGCGAAACAGGCGGTCACCCCGTTCTGCACCAGGGTCTCGATCAGGGCGTCGGCGCCGTTCATTCCATCGTCCTCCCCGGAGGTTCGTTGCCTTCTCCCCTTGCGGGAGAAGGTGGCCCTGCGGAGCAGGGTCGGATGAGGGGTCTCTCGGACAGGCCGCCGGCACCCCTCATCCGTCGTCCTGCCGGACGACACCTCCTCCCGCAAGGGGAGAAGGGCGCCGTTGGGTCAGATCCTGCGGTCGAGGCCTTCCCAGAAGGGTTCGCGGAGCTTGCGCTTGAAGATCTTCCCGGAATCCTCGCGCGGCAGTTCGGCGTGGAAGTCGACGCGCTTGGGGACCTTGTAGCTGGCCATCCGCTCGCGCAGGAACGCGCGCACCTCGGTCTGGGAGAGCTCCTGGCCGGGCATGGGCTGGACCACCGCGCAGACGGCCTCGCCGAACTCCTCGTCGGGGATGCCGAACACCCCGCAGTCGGCGACGCCGGGCATCTTCATCAGCTCGGCCTCGATCTCGGCCGGATAGATGTTGGCCCCGCCGGAGATGATCATGTCCTTGGCGCGGTCGCACAGATAGAGGAAACCGTCGGCGTCGAGATAGCCGATGTCGCCGGGCGCGATCAGGCCGGCCTTCTCAGAGGCCCGCCGCTTGGCGTCGTCGCCGTGATAGGTGAAGTCGGCCAGGTCGCCGGTCTTGGCCACCACCTCGCCCACCTCGCCGGCCGGCAGCGACTGGCCCTCGGCGTCGATCACCCGCACGTCCGCGCCCGGCATCGCCTTGCCGACCGTGCCCGGATGCGCCAGCCATTGCTCGGCGGTGCAGAACACCACCGCCCCGGTCTCGGTGGAGCCGTAGTACTCGTTGATCACCGGCCCCCACCATTCGATCATCGCCCGCTTGACCGGCGCCGGGCAGGGCGCGGCGGCGTGGACCACGAACCTCAGGGACGAGAGGTCGTACTTCGCCTTCACCGCCTCCGGCAGCCGCAGCAGCCGGGTGAACATGATGGGCACCATGTGGATGTGGGTGACCCGCTCGCGTTCGATCAGGGCCAGCAGTTCCTCGGGATCGAACCGCGCCTCCAGGATCACCTTGGCGCCCAGCCGCACCGTGATCCCGCCATAGGCGTTGGGGGCGGAGTGGTACATCGGGCCGGTGACGACGGTCACGATCTCACTCGGCCGGTCCATCCAATCGGCCAGTCCGAAGGCGATCGACAGCATGCGCCCCTGGGCCGCCGCCTGCTCGGCGTTGGGCGGATTGCGCCGCACGCCCTTCGGATGCCCCGTCGTGCCGGAGGTGTAGATGATGGTCCCCGGCGCCTCGGTCGGCGGGCCCGACCACGGCTCGAAGCCTTCCAGCCAGGCCGACCAGTCGATCATCCCCGGCGGCACGGCCTCAGCCTCGATCCCATAGGCGCTCGCGATCTCCGGCGGCGTCGCCACCACCAGCACCGGAACGCCCGGCGGCAGGGCGTTGCGCACGCTCTCGACCAGGTCGGCATGGATGACGATGACCTTGGCGCCCGAGTTCTCGAACAGGTAGCGCGCCTCGGCCTCGACATAGTGCCAGTTCACCGGCGTCGGATAGGCGCCCAGGAGGCTCGCGGCGATGCTGGCCTCGAAGAAGGCGATGTCGTTGCGCAGATAGATGGCGATCAGGTCGCCGCGCCCCAGGCCCAGCGACGCCAGCCCGCTCGCCGCCCGCGCGGCCCGCGCGTTCAGCGCCTCGCTGGAGATGCGGCGCTCGCCGCTGATCACCTCGCCCATCGCGTCCTCCCGCCGGCCTTTCGCGGCCAGTCGGCGATCAGGCTAGCCCGGCGGCGGGCCGGCGCAATCCTGTCGCTACGACAGGACGATCACATCGGCGGGCGCGGGCTCGGCGAACAGCCGCTCCACCGCCGCCGCGCGCAGGCTGCGCGCCAGGGCCTGGGCGATATAGCCCTTGTCGGTGATCTCGCCGGCGTTGGCGTCCGGCGCGCTGTCCAGCACCAGGGCGCGAGCCACCCGCCCGCCGCTCGACTTGGCGTTGGCGTTCAGCCGCGTCAGGCCCGCCCGCACGGCCGCCTCGATCTCCGCCGCCGCATGGCCGGGCTTGGGATAGAACAGGAGCCCAATCTGGTCGCGGCCCTCGCCGCAGACCACCGCGTCGCTCACCGCGTCGCCCACCGCGCCCACCGCCTGGATGCGCAGGTCGCCGACACCGACGAAGGTGCCGCTGGCCAGCTTGAAGTTCTCCGACAGCCGGCCGTCATAGACCAGGCCCTGGCTCGGATCCTCGGGATCGGCGAACCGCGCCGCGTCGCCCAGCCGATAGAACCCCTCCTCGTCGAAGGCGGCCGCCGAGACCTCGGGCAGCCCCAGATAGCCGCTGGTCACCTGCGGCCCCTTCACCCGGAACTCCAGCTTGCCGTCCTCGGGCGACAGCTTCACCGCCGTGCCCGGCAGGGGCAGGCCCATCAGGCCCATGCGTTCGTTGGTCCAGTGGACATTGGCCGCGGTCGGCCCGGTCTCGGTCGCGCCATAGCCCGAGGCGAAGCTGATCTTCTCGCCCACCGTCGCCACCGACACCGCCTGGATGCGGTCGCAGAACTCCTGGCTGAGGTTCGCCCCGCCGTACTGCAGCACCCGCACCCTGGCGAAGAAGGTCCGCGCCAGGTCCTCGTCGCGCTCCAGCTCGCCGGCGAACAGCATCCAGCCCGCCGGCACCATGTTGTGATAGGTCGGCGAGACCTCTTTCAGATTGCGCACCGTCTCGGCGAACCGCCCGGCCACCGGCTGGCCGGCGTCGATATAGAC
>CAMFHW010000321.1 GCA_945952175.1 uncultured Phenylobacterium sp.
TGCCAGTTCCTGCCCGGCCCGGCGTCGAGCCAGGTGGGCCTGACCCTTGGCCTGATGCGCGCCGGCCCGCTGGGCGCGCTCGCCGCCTGGCTGGGCTTCACCCTGCCTTCCGCCGTGCTGATGACGGCCTTCGCGCTGGGGGCCTCCGCCCTGGCGGGCGGGCGCCTGACGGGCCTGGTCCATGGGCTGAAGCTGGTGGCCGTCGCCGTGGTCGCCCAGGCCGTGCTGGGCATGGCGCGGAGCCTCGCTCCGGACGCCCGCCGCGCCGCGATCGCCGCCGGCGCGGTCGCGCTCCTGGTCGTGGCGCCGGTCGCCGTCGGCCAGATCCTGGCCCTGGCCCTCGGCGCGGCCGCCGGCCTCCTGCTCTGCCGCGCGCCGCCGCGGGCGGCGCCCATGACCTCGACCACGCCGCCGCGCCTGCCCCGCCCCGTCGCCTGGGCGAGCCTCGCCGCCTATCTCGCCCTGCTTGGCGGCGGCCAGATCCTGGCGGCCGGAACCGGCGCGCCGCTCGCCACGATGCTCGCCGCCTTCTATCGGTCCGGCGCCCTGGTCTTCGGCGGCGGCCATGTCGTCCTGCCCCTGCTCCAGGCGACCGTGGTCGCGCCGGGCTGGGTCGCGCCGGACCGCTTCCTCGCCGGCTACGGCGCGGCCCAGGCGATGCCTGGTCCGCTCTTCACCTTCGCCGCCTATCTGGGCGCCGCGGCTCCCGCCCCGCTCGGCGGCGTCGCCGGGGCGGCGCTGGCCCTGCTCGCCATTTTCCTGCCGGGGGTCCTGGTCCTGCTCGCGGCCCTGCCTTATTGGGCCGATCTTCGCCGGCGGCCCGCCGCACAGGCGGCCCTTCGGGGCGCCAACGCCGCCGTGGTCGGCATCCTCGCGCTCGCGCTCTACGATCCGCTCTGGACGGGCGCGATCAGGACGCCGCGCGACTTCGCCCTGGGCCTGGCCGGCTTCGTCCTTCTCGTCGCGGCCAGGGCCCCGCCGATCGTGGTGGTGGGCCTGGGCCTGGCCGCGGGCCTCCTCCTGCCGGCGCCCTGAAAGACCGCCTTTTCGCAAGCGCTGCAATACAAGCGAAATGAAGCCGCCACGTTCGATTGCATGAAAGGGGCGAACGCAAACTGGAATTGCCCCCGTGGATCAGACCAACGCGAACCAAGGCCCCGACCCCGTCGACCTCTATGTCGGCGCCCGCATCAAGGCCCGCCGCAAGACGATAAACCTCAGCCAGGAAGCCCTGGGCCGCGCCGTCGGCGTCACCTTCCAGCAGGTCCAGAAATACGAACGCGGCGCCAACCGCGTCTCCGCCTCGACCCTGGTGCGGATCGCCGACGCGCTCGGCCTCAGCCCGATCGACCTCCTGCCGCCCAGCGCCCGGGCCGCCGGCGAGATGATCGACGTCCACGCCTTCCAGGCCCAGCCGGCGGGCGCCGAGCTGCTCCAGGTCCTCTCGGCGATGTCGATCCAGCAGCGCACCCTGCTGGCCCGATTCCTGATGGCGGCGGCGCCGACGGTCTAGAACTCGTTGTCCTCGCCCCCCGTCGTGGGGCGAGGGCGAGACTCCCGAGGGCGAGACTCCGGGCCTTCCGACCCGTACGCCCGAATTCCTTGACCTGCCGGGCTTTCGCGCGCATAAGCCGCCGCTTCCGGCGCAGAGCAATCGCGCCCTCCACCGCCACGACCCCCATATGAAATGGGACGAGGGCGGCGAGGCCCCCCGTCGACGTGATCGTCCACGGGGGTCGATTGCGTTTGGGCCATAAGGAGTTTCCGAGTGTTCGACGCGCTCACAGATCGGCTGTCTTCCGTCTTCGACCGGCTCTCCGGTCGTGGCGTGCTGTCCGACAAGGACATCGACGAGGCGCTGCGCGAGGTCCGCGTGGCCCTGCTCGAGGCCGACGTCGCCCTGCCGGTGGTGCGCGAATTCATCGCCAAGGCCAAGGAGAAGGCCAGCGGCGAAGAGGTGATCCGCTCGGTCCGCCCCGCCGACCAGGTGGTGAAGATCACCTATGACGGCCTGGTCGAGATGCTGGGCGGCGAGAGCGCCGAGGGGCTGAACATCAGCCTCAATCCGCCGACCGTGATCCTGATGGCCGGCCTGCAGGGCTCGGGCAAGACCACCACGGCGGCCAAGCTGGCCCTGAAGCTGGTCAAGGACCGCAAGAAGGTGCTGCTGGCCTCGCTGGACACCCGCCGTCCGGCGGCCATGGAGCAGCTGCAGACGCTGGCCAAGCTGGCCAATGCCGACTTCCTGCCGATCGTGGCTGGCCAGTCGGCGCCGGACATCGCCCGGCGCGCCATGAGCGCGGCGAAGCTCCAGGGCTTCGACATCCTGATCCTCGACACCGCCGGCCGCACCACGCTGGACGAGGCGATGATGTCCGAGGCGGCGGAGATCGCGAAGATCTCCACCCCGTCCGAGACCCTGCTGGTCGCCGACAGCCTGACCGGCCAGGACGCGGTGCGCACCGCCACGGCCTTCCACGAGCGCCTGCCGCTCACCGGCCTGGTCCTGACCCGCGCCGACGGCGACGGCCGCGGCGGCGCGGCGCTGTCGATGCGCGCGGTCACCGGCCTGCCGATCAAGTTCCTCGGCGTGTCCGAGAAGATCGACGGCCTGGACACGTTCGACGCCGCCCGCGTGGCCGGCCGCATCCTGGGCCAGGGCGACGTGGTGGCCCTGGTCGAGAAGGCCGCCCAGGACCTGGACACCGCCAAGGCGGAGGCCATGGCCAAGAAGCTGGCCAAGGGCCAGTTCGACCTGGACATGATGGCCGACCAGTTCCAGCAGATGAAGCGCATGGGCGGGATGGAAGGCCTGATGGGCTTCCTGCCGGGCGTGCAGAAGATCAAGAAGCAGATGGCCGAGGCCAATGTCTCGGACAAGATGCTCGACCGCCAGGCGGCGATCATCTCCTCGATGACCAAGCTGGAGCGCAAGAAGCCCGACGTGCTGCAGGCCTCGCGCAAGCGCCGCATCGCGGCCGGCGCCGGCGTCGAGGTGGCCGAGGTCAACCGGCTGCTCAAGCAGCACCGCCAGATGGCCGACGCCTTCAAGATGATGAGCCGCGACGGCGGCAAGGGCTTCGCCCGCATGGCCCAGATGATGGGCGGCGGCGGCGGCATGGACCGCCTGAAGTCGCTGGGCGGCGGCAAGCTGCCCGTGCCCGACGAAAAGCAGCTCGAAGAACTCGGCAAGCTCGCCTCGCAGCAGGGCGGCGGCCTCCCCAACCTCCCGGGCCTCGGCGGCCCTGGGGCTCCGAAACTGCCGGGCCTGGGAAACCTCCCGCCCGGCTTCAATCCCTTCAAGAAGAACTAGGACTAAGGACGACCTGCAATGCTGAAGATCCGTCTCGCCCGTGGCGGCGCCAAGAAGCGCCCCTACTACTCGATCGTCGTCGCCGACAGCCACTCGCCCCGCGACGGCCGCTTCATCGAGAAGGTCGGCGCCCACAATCCGCTGCTCAAGAAGGACGACCCGAACCGCACGACCCTGAAGGTCGAGCGCATCCAGGAGTGGCTGTCCAAGGGCGCCCAGCCGACCGACCGCGTCGCGCGCTTCCTGGCCTCCGAAGGCCTGGTGAAGTGGGAGCACGGCAACAACCCGAAGAAGGCCGAGCCGGGCCGCAAGGCCAAGGAACGCGCGGAAGAGCGCGCCCAGAAGGAAGCTGACGCCAAGGCCGCCGCCGAGGAAGCCGCCGCTGCTCCGGCGCCGGCGCCGGAACCCGAAGCCGCCCCGGCTGAAGAGCCGGCCGCCGCCGAGGCCCCGGCCGAGGAAGCTCCGGCTGCCGAGGCTCCGGCCGAAGAAGCCCCGGCCGCCGAAGCCTCCGAAGGCTGAGGTCCGATGCTACGGGGAGGCGTGCGCGCGTGAGCGACGAGTTCCTCCTCGTGGCCCAGATCGGCGGCGCGCACGGCGTGCGCGGCGAGGTGCGGATCACCGCCTTCACCGCCGATCCCATGTCGCTGGCGGACTACAAGACCCTGGTCCGCCAGGACGGCTCGGCGGGGGTGACCATCACCTCCGCGCGGCCCGCCAAGGCCGGGATCGTCGCCCGGCTGAAGGGCGTCGCCGACCGCAACGCCGCCGAGGCCCTCCGGGGCCTGAAGCTCTTCCTGCCCCGCGCGGCCCTGCCGCCGCCGGAGGACGAGGACGAATTCTATCTCGCCGACCTCATCGGGCTCGTCGTCGAGACCACGGACGGCAAGGCCCTGGGCCGCGTGAAGTCCGTGCAGGACTTCGGCGCCGGCGACCTGCTGGAGATCCAGCCGCCGCAGGGCCCGACCTGGTGGCTGCCCTTCACCCGCGAGGCCGTGCCCGAGGTGAAGATCGCCGAGCGCCGCATCATCGCCGCCCCGCCAGGCGTCATCGAGGCCGACCCCAACGAAGGCCGCGACGAGACCTGACGCCCCTGGCGTCCCTGGCGGCCTCGCCTATCTTGGATGGACACCCGTTCGAGGAAGGCGCCCTCCATGACCACCCTGAACAACCGGCCCAACACCGCCGTCCTGGTGATCGACGTCCAGAACAAGGTGGTCGAGAAGGCCCACGACCGCGACGCCGTGGTCGCCAATATCAACCGGGTGGTCGACCGGGCGCGCCAGGACGAGGTCCCGGTCGTGTGGATCCAGCATGTCAGCGAGCAACTGCCGCAGGGTGACGAGGCTTGGAAGATCGTTCCGGAGCTGAAACCGGCCGAAGGCGAGCCGGTCGTCCAGAAGCGCTATCCCGACAGCTTCGAGGACACGCGCCTCGAAGACGTGCTGTCCGGTCTCGGCGTCGGCCGCCTGGTGGTCACCGGCGCCCAGACCGACGCCTGCGTCCGCTCGACCCTGCACGGCGGCCTGGTGCGCGGCTACGACGTCATCCTGGTCAAGGACGCCCATACCACCGAGGACCTCTCGGCCTATGGCGCCCCGTCGCCCGGCGAGGTGATCGCCCACACCAATCTCTACTGGGCCTACCAGACCGCCCCGGGCCGCAAGGCCGGCGCCGTCGAGGCCGGCAAGCTCGACTTCACCTCCAACGCCTGACGCCCTATTTCGGGGACAGGTTGATTATCTCAACCGCTGCCCGGGGCGAAGGCCGCACGCTGGCGAGATAATCAACCTGTCCCCGAAATAGGCTCTCCCCCTCAGATATACATTTTTGCATGACGTACGTTGTAAAATGAATCTGTACAATGCTCAGATATTGGCTATCTTAGCACTGTCCAGATGGACATGCCCCTCGGGGCGCCCAACAACGGAGAGACCCAAATGACTGCTTTCAATCACGTCTTCGACACGACCGTCGCCGTCGCCTTCCCCGCGCCCAGCCCGATCCTCGCCGGCGCCACCGCGACCCCCGGCGCCTAACCGT
>CAMFHW010000322.1 GCA_945952175.1 uncultured Phenylobacterium sp.
GATTGCCTCTTGTCTCGTGGGCTCGGAGATGTGTATAAGAGACAGCGCCTGCGCATCGGCGAAGACCAGATCAAGGCCCAGCAGCAGCGCGTGGTCGCCTCGGCCTCCAAGACCCAGTACCAGATCGCCGAGGTCTTCCTCGACGCCAACCGCGTCGGCGGCATGGAGACGGCCATCAACGGCGCCGGCCAGCTGATCGCTCAGATGCAGCAGGGCGCCCCCTTCCAGGCCGTGGCGCGCCAGTTCTCGGCTTCCTCGACCGCCGCCAGCGGCGGCGAGGTCGGCTGGATCACCGCCGGCGAGATGGCCCCCGAGGTGGACGCCGCCCTCGAGCAGATGCGGCCGGGCCAACTCTCCAAGCCGATCCCGGTGCGCGACGGGGTCTATATCATCTACCTGCGCGACAAGCGTTCCGGCGCGGGCGCCATGGTGGTCGCCCTGAAACAGGCCGCCGTCGCCCTGCCCCAGACCGCCAGCGACGCCGATATCGCCGCCGCCCGCGACAAGCTCATGGCCCTGCGCGGCCAGATCAAGGGCTGCGACGACATCGAGGCCCAGGCCGGCAAGGTCCAGGGCGTGGTCGCCGCCGACCTCGGCGAGGCCGAGGTGAAGGACCTGTCCCCGGCCTTCCAGCAGGCCGCCGACAGCCTGCAGCCGGGCCAGGTGTCCGAACCGATCCGCACCAGCGCCGGCCTCCACCTCCTGGCCGTCTGCGGCAAGCACGCCAGCGGCGAACAGGCCATGGGCCACGATCAGATCGAGAACCGGCTCTATGGCCAGCAGCTCAGCATGATCGCGCGCCGCTACATGCGCGACCTGCGGAACTCCGCGACGATCGAGACCCGCTGATCGCGGCTGCAAGAATCGGGAACCTGCCGTAAACTCCCGAGGTTGAAGCGAAAACCGCTGAGAGGCGCCAAGCGGGCTCCCCCAACCGCGCGCCGGGACGAAGCGATTTGAAGAACGGCCCACTCGCCGTGACCCTGGGCGATCCCGCCGGGATCGGCCCCGAAGTCATCGTCAAGGCCTGGTCGCGGCTGCGCGGCGAAGGCCCGCCCTTCGTCGTGGTCGGCGACTTCCAGTCCCTGGCTTCGGCTTCGGCCTCCGGCAGCGGCATCGTCCAGCGCATCACCACCCCCGACCAGGCGCCGCGTGTCTTCCGCGACTCGCTGCCGGTCATCGACATGCCGCTGCGCGCGCCGGTCGTCGCCGGCCAGCCCTCGGCGGCCTCGGCGCGCTCGGTGATCCAATGGATCGAGACCGGGGTGGGTCTGGCCCTGTCCGGCGCGGTCCGCGGCCTGGTCACCGCCCCGATCGCCAAGGCGCCGCTCTACGAGGCCGGCTTCCGCTTTCCCGGCCACACCGAGTTCCTGGGCGAACTCACCCAGGCCACCCGTTATGACGGGGCGCGGGGCCCGATCATGATGCTGGCCGTGCCGGGCCTGCGCACCACCCTGGTGACCGTCCACGAGCCCCTGGCCAGGGTCTCGGCCCTGCTCACCATCGAAAAGATCGTCAATGCCGGCCTGGTCACCGCCCAGGCCCTGCGCCGCGACTTCGGCATCGCCCAGCCGCGCGTGGCGGTGGCGGGCCTGAACCCCCACGCGGGAGAGAGCGGCGGCATCGGGCGCGAGGAGGCCGAGATCATCGAGCCCGCCGTCCGCGCCCTGCGCGATCTCGGCGTCGACGCGACGGGGCCTTATCCGGCCGACAGCCTGTTTCCAGAGGCGATGCGCGCCCGCTACGACGCGGCGGTCTGCATGTATCACGATCAGGCGCTCATCCCTGTGAAAATGCTCGATTTCTGGGGCGGCGTTAATGTCACGCTCGGCCTGCCGATCGTCCGCACCTCGCCCGACCACGGCACGGCCTTCGACATCGCCGGCCGCGGCCAGGCGCGCCCCGACAGCCTGATCGCCGCCATCCAGGCGGCCGAGGACATCGCGGTCCGCAGGGCCGCATGACCCCCCAAGCCCGCTCATCCCCGCGAAAGCGGGGACTCAGGTGTTTTATCGAGAGGCGCTATCCAACGGCGGAAGCCTGGATCCCCGCTTCCGCGGGGACGACCGGTGGGTGGGGGGCGGCCGATGACGACTGACCTCTCCAATCTTCCGCCCTTGCGCGACAGCCTCGCGGCGCACGGCCTGATGGCCAAGAAGAGCTTCGGCCAGCACTTCCTGCTCGACCTCAACATCACGCGCAAGATCGCCCGCCTGGCCGAGGTAGGGCCGGGTCATACCGTGATCGAGGTCGGCCCCGGCCCCGGGGGCCTCACCCGCGCCCTGGTCGAAACCGGCGCCCGGGTGCTCGCGGTCGAAAAGGATCCGCGCTTCGAGCCCCTGCTGACCGAACTGGCCGCCGCCTCGGACGGCGCCCTCAGCCTCGTCCTGGGCGATGCGCTCGTCGCCGACGAAGCCGCCCTCGCCGGCGGCCCCGCGGCGATCGTCTCCAACCTGCCCTACAATGTCGGCACGCCGCTGCTGATCAAATGGCTGACCGGCCCGTTCACGCCGGTGAGCCTGACCCTGATGTTCCAGAAGGAGGTGGCCGACCGCATCGTCGCGGCGCCCGGCGCCTCGGCCTATGGCCGCCTGGCGGTGATCGCCCAGGTCACGTCGGAGGCCCGCATGGTCATGGAGGTGCCGGCCCGCGCCTTCACCCCGCCGCCCAAGGTCGCCTCCGCCGTGGTGCGCCTGGTCCCGCGCGCGGACCGTCCGGAGCCCGCCCTGCTCGACGCCCTGCAGAAGGTCACCGCCGCCGCCTTCGGCCAGCGCCGCAAGATGCTCCGGTCCAGCCTGAAGACCCTCGGCGGCGCGGCGCTCTGCGAGGCCGCCGGCCTGTCGCCCGACGCCCGCGCCGAGACCATCCCGATCGAAGGCTTCCTCGCCCTCGCCCGCGCGACGCTCGGTTAGCGGTCCGCGTCGCGCTCGCGGCAGAGCGCGTGATCCGGCCCGGGCGGACCGCCCATGCCGTAGGGGTCGAAGCCGCGCCCGCGGTCCCTGCAGCCCTGCCGCGCCGCCTCGCCGAGCGCCAGGCTCATACCGACGCTCTGATGGGTCCCAGAGCCATAGGGCCCATAGCCCCAGCCGGGACCGCCCGACTTGCCGAACCGGGTCTCCGACACCGCGATGCCCAGGGTCGCCGTCTGCCCCACGGGCATCACGCTGGTGACATAGGCGCTGCGATAGCCGCCCGAGCCCACCGCCACGCCGATCGAGCCATGGACCTTGCGTTCCGGCGGCGCCACGCCATCCGGCGTGCCGTCGTCGAGCTTCGGTGGCGGGGCGCTGCGGATGAAGGCGTCGATCTGGGCGGCGGTGTCCTGCGTCACGACGGGCGGCGCGCCGGCCCCGGCGGCGGTCGCCACGGCTTCGTCGGCTCGCGCGGCGAGCGGCAGGGCCAAGGCCAGGCCGAGGATCGGGGCGCAAAGGGTGGACGCGGCACGCATGGGGACTCTCCTATCACCCTCACCTTTCGCCGGGATTGCGGCGGCGCAAAGGCCCATTTGTATCAGGAAGAGGGGGCGGCGCGGCCTGTCACGCCGCCCTGAGGTCGACCCGGTTGCGGCCGGGCCCTTCGCGCCCCTGCGGGCGCCTTACGCATGCGAAGGTCCTATGTCTTACGCGCGTAATTTCATCTGTCAATCTCGAACGAGACGCTAAGCTGCCTTCGAACCGGGAGCCCAGCCATGTCCACCGTCAGCGTCGAGACCCGCAGCCATACGGCCATCGTCACCATCGAGCGGCCGGCGGCCCGCAACGCCGTCGACGGCCCGACCGCCCAGGCCCTCTACGACGCCTTCAAGGCCTTCGACGCCGATCCCGCCCTCGACGTCGCCATCCTCCAGGGCCGCGACGGCGCCTTCTGCGCCGGGGCCGACCTCAAGGGCGTGGCCGAGGGCCGAGGCAACCCGGTCCATCGCGAGGGCGACCTCGGCCCGATGGGCGTCACCCGCCTCTCGCTCTCCAAACCGGTGATCGCCGCGATCGAGGGCCACGCGGTCGCCGGCGGCCTGGAGGTGGCCTGCTGGTGCGATCTGCGCGTCGCCGCCGAAGACGCGATCTTCGGCGTCTTTTGCCGCCGCTGGGGCGTGCCGCTCATCGACCTGGGCACCATCCGCCTGCCCCGCCTGATCGGCCAGTCGCGCGCCATGGACATGATCCTTACCGGCCGCCCGGTGGCCGCGCCCGAGGCGCTGGCCATGGGCCTCGCCAACCGGGTGGTCCCCAAGGGCCAGGCGCTCGACGCCGCCCTGGAGCTCGCCGCCCAGCTCTCGGCCTTCCCCCAGACCTGCCTGCGCAACGACCGCGCCTCGGCCATCGCCCAGTGGGCGCTGGACTGGGATGCGGCGACGCTGCACGAGGTCACGCTCGGCCGCGAGACCTTGGCGACCGGCGAGAGCCGCGACGGCGCCGCCCGGTTCGCCTCGGGCGCCGGCCGCCACGGCGCCTTCTGACGCGCGCTGCCGCCATGCCTTGTCAGCAGGCTGACGACATGGTGGCCGGCATCGAAGCCGTTGCGAGGCGCGTCATGCCCCATCCGAACCTGATCATCCTCTATGTCGACGCCCCCCTGGAGAGCGCCAGGTTCTATGGCGACCTCCTGGGCCTGGAGCCGCTGGAGGCCCAGCCGACCTTCGCCATGTTCCAGCTCGACACCGGCGTGCGCCTGGGCCTGTGGTCGCGCCACACGGTCGAGCCGGCCTCGGCGCCCGGCGCGCTCGGCGGCCGCGGCGAGCTGGCCTTCGCCGTCCCCGACGTCACCTCGGTCCAGATGACCTATGCCGACTGGCGCACCCGCGGCCTCACCATCCTGCAGCCGCCCGTCGACATGGATTTCGGCCACACCTTCACCGCCCTCGACCCCGACGGCCATCGCCTACGGGTCTACACGCCCTTCTAGGCGGCCCTAGATGGCCGCCAGCAGCCCGGCCGCCCCGTCCCAGGCCAGCTTGCCGCCCACGGCGATCAGCAGCAGGTAGATCACCTGGTAGAAGCGTTCCGCCGGCACCCGGCGGACCACCCACACGCCGCCCCAGGTCGAGGCGATGGCCAGCGGCAGCAGCACCGCGGCGGTCATCAGGGCCTGATGGGTGAACTGGCCCAGCGCGAGGTAGGCGGGGACCTTCATCCAGTTCACCGCCGCGAAGAACAGCGAACTGGTGCCGACGAAGGTGTCGCGCGGCAGCCGCTTGGGCAGCACGTACATCTGAAATGGCGGCCCGCCCGCGTGGCTGATCTGGCTGGTGAACCCCGCCGCGACGCCCGCCAGCACGCCACGCCAGGGCAGGCCTTCGGGCATGGCCTCGCGCGCCGGCGCACCGGCCCGCTCGACCCACAGG
>CAMFHW010000323.1 GCA_945952175.1 uncultured Phenylobacterium sp.
TGTGCGAGGCGATCTGCCCCGCCCAGGCCATCACCATCGAGGCCGAGCCGCGCGAGGACGGCAGCCGCCGGACGACCCGCTACGACATCGACATGGTCAAGTGCATCTATTGCGGCCTGTGCCAGGAGGCCTGTCCGGTGGACGCCATCGTCGAGGGGCCGAACATCGAGTTCGCCGTCGAGACGCGCGAAGAGCTCTATTACGACAAGGAACGCCTGCTCGATAACGGGGACCGTTGGGAGCGGGAGATCGCGAAGAATCTGGAACTGGACGCGCCCTACCGCTAGACCGGCGGCGGCGATTCCGAACGTGCTGAAAACGCCCTGGCCGGCGTCCCCGCGGGACCGGCGAGCGGCTTGAGAGAAGGGGCTGAAGAGCCGTCATGGCCTTGCAGGCGATCGCTTTCTACCTGATAGCGACGGTCACCGTCGTATCGGCCTTCTGCGTGGTCTCCGCGCGGAACCCGGTGCACTCGGTGCTGTTCCTCATCCTTTCCTTCTTCTCGGCCGCCGGCCTCTTCGTGCTCCTGGGCGCGGAGTTCCTCGCGATGCTGCTGGTCGTGGTCTATGTGGGCGCGGTCGCGGTGCTGTTCCTCTTCGTCGTCATGATGCTCGACGTCGACTTCGCCGCCCTGCGCCAGGGCTTCGCCCAGTACATGCCGATCGGCTTCGTGATCGCCTTCGTCCTGGCGATCGAGATGATCACAGTGAGCTTCACCGTCGCCGACAAGGGCGCCGCCCGCGCCAACGACATGCCGATGGCCGCCGCGGCCAATTCGACCAATGTCGAGACGATCGGCCGGGTGCTCTACACCGACTACATCTACTTCTTCCAGGCGGCGGGCCTGGTGCTGCTGGTCGCCATGATCGGCGCCATCGTGCTGACCCTGCGCCACAAGCCGGGCGTGCGCCGCCAGGTGATCGCCGACCAGGTCGCGCGGACGCCGAAGAGCGGCATGCGCGTCGTCACCATCCAGCCGGGCCAAGGGGTGTCCGAATGACCGTCGGGCTCGAGCACTATCTCGCGGTCGCCGCGATCCTGTTCACCATCGGGGTGTTCGGGATCTTCGTGAACCGCAAGAACATCATCGTCATCCTGATGTCCATCGAGCTGATCCTGCTGGCTGTGAACATCAATCTGGTGGCCTTCTCGGTCTATCTGCACAACGTGGTGGGGCAGATCTTCGCCATGTTCGTGCTGACCGTCGCCGCGGCCGAGGCCGCGGTCGGCCTGGCCATCCTCGTCACCTTCTTCCGCAACCGCGGCGACATCGCCGTGGACGACGTCTCCGTGATGAAGGGCTGACCGGAACTCTCATGAACGCCCAGTCCCTTCTTCCCGTCATCGTCTTCGGCCCGCTGCTCGGCGCGGCGGTGGCCGGCCTGTTCGGCCGGCGCATCGGAGACGTGGCGTCCCAGGCCGTCACGACCGGCTTCCTGGTCCTGTCCTGCCTCCTGTCCTGGACGGTCTTCGCCCAGTGGACCTGGGGCGGCCTCGAGCCGTTCACCCAGACGATCGCGCCCTTCATCCATATCGGGACGTTCGTCTCGAACTGGTCGATCCGGCTCGACGGCCTGTCGGCCGTGATGCTGATCGTGGTCACCACGGTCTCCGCGCTCGTGCACATCTACAGCTGGGGCTATATGGCGGAGGATCCGTCGAAGCCTCGCTTCTTCGCCTATCTGTCGCTGTTCACCTTCGCCATGCTGGCCCTGGTGACCGCCGCCGACTTCATGCAGCTGTTCTTCGGCTGGGAAGGGGTGGGCCTGGCGAGCTACCTGCTGATCGGCTTCTGGCACCACAAGGAAAGCGCCAACTCGGCGGCCATCAAGGCCTTCGTGGTCAACCGCGTGGGCGACTTCGGTTTCGCGCTCGGCATCATGACCGTCTACTGGATGTTCGGCACGATCCAGTTCGCCGAAATCTTCCCGCACGTCGCCCAGGTCGCCGGCAAGAGCTGGATGTTCATCGGCCGCTCCTGGTCGGCGATCGACCTGGCCTGCGCCTTGCTGTTCGTCGGCGCCATGGGCAAGTCGGCCCAGTTCTTCCTGCACACCTGGCTGCCCGACGCCATGGAAGGCCCGACCCCGGTCTCGGCCCTGATCCACGCCGCCACCATGGTGACGGCCGGCGTCTACATGGTCTGCCTGCTGTCGCCGATGTTCGAGTATGCGCCGGTCGCCAAGCAGATCGTCACCCTGATCGGCGCGGTCACCGCCCTGTTCGCCGCGACGGTCGGCCTGGCACAAAACGACATCAAGCGGGTGATCGCCTATTCGACCTGCTCGCAGCTCGGCTACATGTTCTTCGCGGCCGGCGTCGGCGCCTATCAGGCGGCGATGTTCCACCTGTTCACCCACGCCTTCTTCAAGGCGCTGCTGTTCCTGGGCGCGGGCTCGGTGATCCACGGCATGCACCACGAACAGGACATGCGGAAGATGGGCGCGCTCTGGAAGTACATGCCCATCACCTATGCGGTGATGACCATCGGCACGCTGGCGATCACCGGCGTCGGCATTCCGGGCGTGGAGCTGGGTTTCGCCGGCTTCTACTCGAAGGACACCATCATCGAGTCCGCCTACGCCGCCGCGCATGGCCATGGCGGCGTGGCCTGGTTCGCCTTCATCGTAGGCCTGCTGGCCGCCGGCCTGACCGCCTTCTATTCCTGGCGCCTGGCCTTCATGACCTTCCACGGCCACGCCAAGTGGGGCCATGGCCACCATGACGACCACGCCCATGCGGCGGACGACCATGCCAGCCACGCCCAGATCGAGACCCATTCCGAACCGCTGCCGGACGACCACCACGACGATCATGGCCATGGCCACGATCACAAGCCGCACGAGAGCCCCTGGATCATGGTGGGCCCGCTGGTCGCCCTGTCGATCGGCGCGGTGTTCGCGGGCGGCGTCTTCGTCGAGAAGTTCGTCGGCCCTGAGCGCGGCGAGTTCTGGAAGGGCGCGATCTTCAATGGCGCGGCCAACCACATCCTCGACGAGATCCACCACGCGCCGGAATGGCTGGCCTGGGCGCCGCTGGTCGTCACCGCGCTCGGCTTCGTCGGCGCCTGGTACGTCTATATCCGCCACGAGGGCATGGGCGCGCGGATCGCGGCCAACAAGGGCCTGCTGTGGGGCTTCCTGTACAACAAGTGGTACTTCGACGAGCTCTATCAGGCGACCTTCGTGCGGGCGACCAAGTTCCTGGGCGACCTGTTCTGGAAGGGCGGCGACCAGAAGATCATCGACGGCCTGGGCCCCGACGGGGTTTCGGCGGTGTCCTATGCGCTGGGCAAGCGCACCGGGAAGCTGCAGACGGGCTACGTCTACCACTACGCCTTCGTGATGCTCCTGGGGGTGGCCGGTCTCCTGACCTTCGCCCTCACGGCCTGGCGCGCTTAAGGGGAGGGCGCTGACATGACCGGTATCCTTTCCCTCACCACCTTCGCCCCGATCCTCGGGGTGGCGGGCATCCTGATCCTTCGCCTGTTCGGCAAGCCGGACGACGCCAAGACCGTCGAGGCGGCCAAGTGGATCGCGTTCGCGACCACCATCGCGACGCTCGCGCTTTCGGTCCTGCTGGTCGCCCAGTTCGACGCCTCCAATCCGGGCTTCCAGTTCGTCGAGGACGCGCCCTGGTTCGCGGGCCTCCACTACCGCATGGGCGTGGACGGCATCTCGATCCTGTTCGTGCTGCTCACCGCCTTCCTGATGCCGCTCTGCATTGCGGCCTCCTGGAAGTCGATCGAGACCCGCGTGCTCGAATACATGATCGCGTTCCTGGTCCTGGAGACGCTGGTCATCGGCGTGTTCTGCGCCCTCGACATCGTGCTGTTCTACGCCTTCTTCGAGTTCGGCCTGGTCCCGATGTTCCTGATCATCGGCATCTGGGGCGGCAAGCGGCGGGTCTACGCGGCCTTCAAGTTCTTCCTCTACACCCTGCTGGGTTCGGTCCTGATGCTGGCCGCGATCCTCGCCATGATCGGCGTGGCGCACACCAGCTCGATCCCCGACCTGATGCACTACAAGTTCGCGCCGTGGCTGCAGACTTGGCTATGGCTGGCCTTCTTCGCCTCCTTCGCGGTGAAGATGCCGATGTGGCCGGTCCACACCTGGCTGCCCGACGCCCACGTCGAGGCGCCCACGGCGGGCTCGGTGATCCTGGCGGGCATCCTGCTGAAGATGGGCGGCTACGGCTTCCTGCGCTTCAGCCTGCCGATGTTCCCGAACGCCTCGGAGATGTTCACCCCGCTGGTGTTCGCCCTCAGCGTCATTGCCGTGGTCTACACCTCGCTGGTCGCCTTCCGTCAGACCGACATCAAGAAGCTGATCGCCTATTCGTCGGTCGCCCACATGGGCTTCGTGACCATGGGCATCTTCTCCGGCAACGATGTCGGCGTGCAGGGGGCCATCTTCCAGATGCTGAGCCACGGGGTGATCTCCGGCGCGCTCTTCCTCTGCGTCGGTGTCGTCTATGACCGGATGCACACCCGCGAGATCGCCTTCTACGGCGGGCTGGTGAACCGCATGCCCTGGTACGCGGCGACCTTCCTGCTCTTCACCATGGGCAATGTCGGCCTGCCGGGGACCTCGGGCTTCGTCGGCGAGATCCTGACCATGACCGGGACCTATCACGTCTCCACCTGGACGGCCTTCGTGGCGGCCAGCGGCGTGATCTTCTCGGCGGTCTATGCGCTGACGCTCTACAAGCGCGTGGTGTTCGGCGAGATGACCAATCCGGCGCTCGCGGGCATCACCGACCTCGAGATGCGCGAAGTGATCATCTTCGTGCCGCTGGTGCTCTCCACCCTGTATCTGGGCGTCCAGCCCGGAGCGATCTTCAACCTGACCCAGACGTCGGTCGACAACCTGGTCGCGGTCTACCGCGCGGCCATCGGCGCCTAGGGGGCTCTATGTTTTCCAACGACCTCGCCCTGGCTTTCCCTGAGCTGATCCTCGCGGTTTCGGCCCTGCTGCTGCTGGTCTTCGGGGCCTATGCCCAGAAGGCGACCACAGCCGTCGGCGCCGGCGCGATCCTGGCCCTGCTGGCCGCCGCCGTCGCCGCCATGGTCGGCCCGCGCGGCACGGCCTTCGCCGGCGGCCTGGTGGCCGACGCCGCCAGCACCTACAGCCAGGTGGCGATCTACGCCGCCAGCGCCGTGGCGATCCCGCTGGGCCAGCAGTGGTTCGCGCGTCGCGGCATCCGCAACTTCGAGTTCCCGGTCCTGGTCGTCCTGGCCGCGCTCGGCATGGGCATGATGGTGGGCTCGGGCGACCTGATCTCGCTCTATATCGGGGTCGAGCCGCAGTCCCTGGC